>CANDJX010000005.1 GCA_947385185.1 uncultured Clostridia bacterium | reverse complement strand
CGCGCGGCTGTGTATCCCGAGTTCGATAAGTTCGAGCGCGCCGGGGGATATAAGAAGGTGTTTTACGTCTGCATGACGCAGTATGACGCTACTATCGAGCACGTTGTCATCGCGTTCCCGCCCCGCAGACTCGTCAATACGCTCGGAGAGTACCTCGCCAAAATAGGCAAGACGCAGGTGCGCACCGCCGAGACCGAGAAGTACGCGCACGTAACGTTCTTCTTCAACGGCGGCGTAGAGGAACCGAATAAGAACGAAACTCGCATACTCGTACCGTCGCCAAAAGTTCCGACTTACGATATGCAGCCCGAGATGTCCGCGCCCGAAGTGTGCGAAAAGGCTTTGTCGGTGATCGGAAAGACGGACGTGCTTATCATGAATTACGCGAATTGCGATATGGTCGGACATACCGGCGTGTTCGACGCGGCGGTCAAGGCGGTCAGGACGGTGGACGAGTGCGTCGGAAAGGTTGTGGACGCGGTCGTCGCGAACGGCGGCACTGCGCTCGTATTCGCAGACCATGGCAACGCCGAACTTATGAGCTTCGAGGACGGCAGCCCGTGCACGAGCCACACGACCAACCTCGTGCCTTTCGTCGTCTGCGGAGATAAGTATATCGGAAGCGAGCTGTATGACGACGGCGCGCTTTGCGACGTTGCTCCGACGCTTCTCGACGCGATGGGAGTCCCTCAGCCCGAAGAAATGACGGGTAAAAGCCTTATAAAGAAATAAGCTGTTAATATTTTTAACGAATAATATTATTCACGAACGCCGACTACCGAAAACGTCGGCGTTTTCGCTGCTGCTTTAGCGAAAATAAATCATCGCTTAAATTGGTGGAAAAGAATTCTTCAAGATACAAGATCAAACCTTTTGTAATTGTTTCTGCGTTTTTTGTTAAAATAAAATTATTCGGAATGGGAGTCCGAAAGTCGGAGAAAAGTAAAGTTTTCGGAATGTAATCCAAAAAGTTTGAAAAAATCAAAGTTTTTGGAATGAAATCCAAAAAGTTTTGAAAATCCGAAGTTTTTGGAATATATTCCTAAAAAATCGAAAAACGGTTGACTTAATAAGTATTATGCCGTCGATATGGGATTACGCTATTTATTGCTCGGTTCGCGGTCGGCGGACGTCGGGCATGTATTGGAGAATATCGTATATCTCGAGCTTATGCGCCGCGGTTATGACGTTTGTATAGGAAAAGTGGATGAATACGAAGTCGATTTCGTGGCAATGAAAGGTCGCGACGTAAAATATTTTCAAGTTGCGGCTTCGGTTCGCGACGGGCTTACTTTGGAACGCGACTTAAGACCGCTTGTGAAAATAGGCGACAATTATCCGAAAGCGATATTGACGCTCGACGACGATCCGGCTTGCGATTACGACGGAGTGAAGAGACTTAAGAGCGTTATTCTACCCAACAGCATCGAGGTTATAGGATCGTTGGCTTTCGGCAGATGCACGGGTATGACGTCTTTCAACTGCGGCAACGGCGTGCGAATCATCGAACATTGCGCATTCGGAACCGCTCAAAGTATGTCTAAGTTCGTATTCTCCGAGCGTACCGAGTTTATCGGATGGGAGTGTTTCCATCATGCTTCGGCGCTTACGACGCTTAATATTCCCAAGAGTATAAAGAAAATCGATTATTCTATAATGAACGGCGTTCTTTTCGAAACCGTGAATTTTGCGGGATCCGAAGACGAGTGGAAAAAAGTGGACGTTAATTCAAACAATAGCGAGTTGCTCGGCGCAACGTATAATTACAACGTGAAGTTCTGAGTGTGTCGGCGTTTTTTCGACGTCGTTTAATGCGACGGGAAAAGCTTGCGGGAAGATATCTTCCCGCAAGCTTTTTATGACGACGCGCGATATTGCGGTTTCGCGTTTTCCGGACTTGTTTCGACGTAGCTCAACGAGTGCGGAGATTAATCGACGCACAAGCGTAAAAGAAATTTTGTCGTGATTCTATCGTTTCGGAAGTTTTCGGAATATTATCGAATAGAATCGGACTTTCCGTTTTTGCATGCGCATTTGAGCATTCGAGCGAAATTACGCGACTGCGGGGCGTTTTCTGCCGCTTCGCGAGAAATGCACGGCGAGTTTGACCGATTCGTCGATGACGATCGGGATAACCGCCAGCCCGAGACAGAACAGATACATTACGGGAGTAAGCAAAGTCATTCCGAAAGCAAACGCTATGGGCGGAACGAACACCACGATCGCAATGAGCGCAAGGCTCGCCGCCGTCGCGATATTGAGCAGTTTGTTGGTGAATACGCCGATTGCAAAGAGAGGGCGGAGCGAGCGCATATTATACGCGTGCAGCGTCTGAGAAACCGACAGCGTAAGGAATGCGGCGGTGCGGGCGGCGGGCAGTTCGAAGCCGAGCGCGAGAGCGGTATAGAATGCGGTCAGGCACAGCGCGCCGAACAGCAGACCGTGAAGAACGAGCCGCACGAGCAAGCCTTTCGTGAATATGCCTTCGTCGCGCGGCAGCGGTTTGCGGCGCATTACGTCGGGTTCTATCCGTTCGCTTCCGAGCGCGATCGCGGGGAAGGAGTCGGAAATCAGGTTGATCCACAGCAATTGCATGGACAGAAGGGGCGAGTCGAAGGATATGCACATGGCGGCGAATACGGCGATCACTTCGCCTATGTTCGTGCCGAGCAGGAACGCGACGGCTTTTCTTATATTGTCGAATATACCGCGACCGATCCTTACCGCGCCGACTATTGTCGAAAAATTGTTGTCGGTCAGTACCAGGTCGGCTTCCATTTTGGCTACGTCGGTGCCGCTTCCCATGGCGCAGCCTATGTCCGCGACTTTGAGCGCGGGCGCGTCGTTCACGCCGTCGCCGGTTACGCCGACTACTTCGCCGCAAGACTGGAACGCTTTTACTATGCGCAGCTTATCCGACGGGGTCACGCGGGCGAATACCGACGCGGTTTTCAGCCGCTCGGAAAGTTCTTCGTCCGACATCTCGTCGAGCTCCGCGCCGGTGATTACGTCGCCGCTTATACCGAGTTTTTCCGCGACCGCTTTCGCCGCGCCCGCGCCGTCGCCGGTGAGCATGACCGGACGTATGCCCGCGCTCATGCATTGCGCCACCGCGTCCGCGACCTCCTCTCTCGGCGGGTCGGACATTCCGATCAAGCCCGCGAAGTCGAATTTTCCGCCGGTCAGATCGCCGGGCGAGCTTATCTCGCGGCAGGCTACCGCGATTACCCGCAATCCGCGTCCGCTCATTTCTTCGGCGGTCGTTTTGTATTTGCGGTCGCCGCAAAGCGTCGATATGCTTTCGTACGCGCCCTTTGCGATTTCGAGCGTCTTTCCGCGGAAGATTACGGTCACGCTCATCATGCGCCGCACGTTGTCGAAGGGCAGGGTGGAAAGCCGCGTCGATTCGGTTCGTCCCCCGTCCGCTTCGAGCACCGCCGCGTCCGTCGGATCGGTCGCGTTGTCGGTGCACATCGCGGCAAGCGCAAGAACGTCGCGCCCGCCTGCGGAGACTTTTTCGGTCACCGTCATTTTACCCGTCGTCAGAGTTCCCGTTTTGTCCGTGCAGATGACGGATACGGAACCGAGCGTTTCGACTGCGGGTAATTTTTTGACTATCGCTTTTCGTTCGACCATGCGCCGCGTTCCCGCGCTGAGCACGATCGTCACCGTGGTGGGCAGACCTTCTGGCAGAGCGGAAACGGCGAGCGCGAGCGCGGTCATGAACAGCGTCATGTTCGTAAGCTCCGCCGTGCCCGTTACGTATATGCCGAAAAGACCTATGACGAAGATCACGGCGCAGATTGCGAGCGAGATGAGTCCGAGCTGTCCGGAAAGTTTTTTGAGTTTTTCCTGCAGAGGGGTGGGACGGGGCGCGTGCGAAACGAGCATTGCCGCTATCCGTCCCATTTCCGTCCCGTCGCCCGTTTTTTCCACGACGGCGATGCCGCGACCGGTGGTGACGAAACAGCCCGAAAATATCCTGTCGCCGTCCGTTTTGTGCACGGGTATGCTTTCGCCGGTGAGCAGGCTCTCCTCGCACGACACCGCGTGCGCGTCGATGAGCGCGCAGTCGGCGGGAACGACGTCGCCCGCGTGCAGGATTATGAGGTCGCCGGGTACGAGCAGGGAAGAATCCATGAGCGTATCCTCGCCGTCCCGACGCACTTTGCACGTCACGCGCGACATATTTTCGAGCGTTTCGAGCGATTTTTCCGCCTTGCGTTCCTGCAGGGCGCCGACGAGCGCGTTGGCAAAGACGATGACGAATATCAGAAAAGGCTCGAAAAGCGCGCCGACCGAAAAGTCGGTCACTGCGAGCACGAGACTGACTGCCGCGGCGGCGAGCAGAACGAGCAGCATGGCGTCTTTCATCTGCGCGAGCATTCTGACCGCAAGCGATTTGGGCTTGGGACGGGACAGAACGTTCTTTCCGTATATTCGCAAACGCCGTTCGGCTTCTTCCGATCCCAGACCGTTTTTACACGTTCCGTATTTTTCGCAAATATCCATATATTTATTGTACTTTCGGAAAACAAATTTAAGAACATCATTTATTCGGACAAAGTTTTCGTCCGCCCGCGGTATAAGTCGCGCTCGGTGCGCGCTAAACGATTGACTTTTTCCCGCGTTTTTTCTATAATTTAACTTAAGGTCAGAATTGCCTGCTTATAAACGGCGATAAGGGGATAAGGAGAAAGTCAATGAATCTTACGCAGAAAATCATCAGAGCTCATCTTGTGAGCGGCAACCCGGTTCCGGGCGAGGAGATCGCCATACGGATAGATCAGACCCTTACGCAGGACTCGACTGGCACCATGGCGTATTTGCAGTTCGAAGCGACGGGTACGGATAAAGTGAAAACCGAACGCAGCGTCGCATACATCGATCACAACATGCTTCAGGCAAGCCAACTCAACGCCGACGATCACGCTTACATTCAGTCGGTCGCGCTTTCGCACGGCGTTTACGTGTCCAAGCCGGGCAACGGGATCTGTCACCAGGTTCACCTCGAGCGTTTCGGCAAGCCGGGCAAGACCTTGCTCGGTTCGGACTCGCATACCCCGACGGGCGGCGGCATAGGAATGCTTGCGATAGGCGCGGGCGGACTCGACGTCGCTCTGGCTATGGGCGGCGCGCCGTTCTATCTCGTCTGCCCGAAGGTAGTCAATATCGAACTTCGCGGGCGGCTGAACAAAGGCGTTACCGCCAAAGACGTAATACTCAAAGTGCTCGAGATCCTTACGACCGCGGGCGGCGTGGGAAAGGTCATGGAATATACCGGCGACGGCTTGAAATATCTTACCGTGCCCGAACGCGCTACGATCACGAACATGGGCGCGGAGCTCGGCGCGACGACTTCGATCTTCCCCGCCGACGAAACGGCGCGCGAATTCCTCAAAGCGCAGGGCAGAGAGGACGATTACACGCCCATGTACGCGGACAAGGACGCGACTTACGACGAACATATAGTCATAGACCTCGGCGAGCTCAAGCCGCTTGCGGCGTGCCCGCATTCGCCCGGAAACGTCAAGCCGATCTCGGATCTGGCGGGCAAAAAAGTGGATCAGGTCTGCATAGGCTCGTGTACCAATTCGTCGTATCTCGATCTTATGAAAGTGGCGGCTATCCTCAAGGGAAAGACGGTCGCGCCCGGCGTTTCGCTTACCGTTTCGCCCGGTTCGCGTCAGGTGCTTACCATGCTTGCCGAAAACGGCGCGCTTGCGGACATAATCGCGGCGGGCGCGCGCGTGCTCGAATGCGCGTGCGGTCCGTGCATAGGCAACGGTCAGTCGCCCAAGCATGGCGCGGTTTCGCTCCGTACGTTCAACCGCAATTTCTATAACAGAAGCGGCACTCCGAGCGCGGACGTATATCTCGTTTCGCCCGAAACGGCGGCGGTTTCGGCGCTTGCCGGCGTGATCGCTTCGCCCGAAGGCGTCGAATTGCCCGATATAAAAATGCCGAAAAAATTTCTTATAAACGACAATCTTATATTGAAGCCCGAAGATTTCGAGGGCGTCGAGATAGTGCGCGGCGACAATATCAAGCCGTTCCCGAAAGGGAAAGCGCTCGGCGAAACGCTGTCCGGCGAAGCGCTTATCAAACTCGGCGACGACATCACTACCGACCACATCATGCCGTCGAACGCGGCGCTTCTCGCGTACCGTTCGAATATTCCGTATCTGTCCGATTACTGTCTGTCCAACTGCGACAAGGATTTTCCGGCGCGTGCGAAAGCGCTCGGCGGCGGTTTCATTATCGCTGGCTCGAATTACGGACAGGGTTCTTCGCGCGAGCACGCCGCTCTCGTTCCGCTCTATCTCGGCATAAAAGCCGTGATCGCAAAGAGTTTTGCGAGAATACATAAGGATAACCTTATGAATAACGGCATACTTCCGCTCGTGTTCTGCGACGCGGGGGATTACGATAAGATCGAACAGGGCGACAAGCTCCGCATAGACGACGCGGTAAATTGCGTCGAAAGCGGTGAGTTTGCGCTCATAGACGAAACGAAAGGGATAACTGTCCCGCTTAAGATCGAATGCGGCGCGCGTCAGAAGAATATGCTTAAGTGCGGCGGCGCGCTCAACTCGATCGCAAACAGATAAAACAAGGAGAACGGTATGACCAAACTTCGCACGGATATATTGAAACTGCTTACGGACGACGCGCGTATCGGCGCCGCCGATATTGCGAAAATGCTCGGCGCTTCGGAAAAGGAAATAGCCGCCGAAATCAAGGCGCTCGAGGACGAGGGCGTTATTTGCAGATATACCGTCATCGTGGACGACGAGCGCGCTGGAAAGGACGATGTCGAAGCCCTGATCGAGGTCAAGGTTTCTCCGATGTACAAGCACGGGTTCGATTCGATCGCCGAGGATATTTATCAGTTCGACGAGGTCAAGACGGTTTATCTCATGAGCGGCGCATACGATCTCTGCGTCGTCATCGAGGGCAAAACGCTCAAAGAGGTCGCGCGGTTCGTCAGTGAAAAGCTCTCGGTCATGGATAAAGTGCTGTCCACGGCGACGCACTTCATTCTGAAAAAATATAAGGTGAACGGCGTCCTCATGCACAGAGGGGACGCGCTCAAGCGTCAATCCGTTCACGCCTGAGGGATTGTTATGCGACTCAATAAGACCATACAGACAATTAAGCCCTCGGGTATACGCGAATTTTTCGACATCGCGGCTACCATGCCCGACGCGCTCGCGCTCGGCGTAGGCGAGCCGGATTTCGCCACGCCCTGGTATATCCGCAACGCCGCTATCAAGAGCATACAGAAGGGTTATACGGCTTATACGTCCAACCGCGGACTGCGCGAGCTTTGCGTCGCGATCACCGAATATCTTTCCGATCGTTTCGGCGTTTCGTATGACGCGGATAAGGAAATAATAGTGACGATGGGCGCGAGCGAAGCTATCGATCTTGCGCTTCGCGTGCTTGTCGATCACGGCGACGGCGTGCTTATTCCGTCTCCGAGCTACGTTTCGTATATGCCGATCACGACGCTGTGCGGCGGCGTGCCCGTGCCCGTGACGTGCCCCGAGGAATGCGATTTCAAAATCACGCCCGCTTATCTCGAAGAAGCCGCGAAAGGGACGAACGCGCGCGTGCTCATTCTCCCGTATCCGAACAATCCTACCGGCGCGGTCATGAAAGAAGAAGATTACGCCGCGCTCCTGCCCGTGATCGAAAAATACGACCTTGCGGTCGTGTCGGACGAGATATATGCCGAGCTTACATACGGCGGCAAACACGTTTCGGTGCCTTCGGTGCCCGGTTACCGCGACCGCACCGTGCTTATCAACGGCTTTTCCAAAGCGTTTGCCATGACGGGTTGGCGACTCGGTTACACCGCCGCGCCGCCCGACGTGACCGCGGCAATGCTCAAAGTTCATCAATATACCGCGCTTTGCGCGCCCACTCCGACGCAGTATGCCGGGCTGGCGGCGCTCAAAGAAGGCAAAGAAGAAAACTATTCCACTATAGACGAAATGCGCGAGGAGTACGACAGGCGGCGGCGTTACCTGGTTGCCGCTCTCGGCGAAATCGGCTTGAAATGCCGCAATCCCGGCGGCGCGTTCTACGTGTTCGCAAACGTGTCGGGCGTCGGTATGGACGGACAGCGGTTTGCGCGCGGGCTTATCCGTGACGAAAAAGTCGCGGTCGTTCCCGGCGACGCGTTCGGTGAAGCGGGGAAAGATTACGTCCGCATATCGTACGCGACGTCGCTTCGCACGCTCATGCAGGCGACCGAGCGTATGAAAAGATTTGTATCGAAAAACAAAAACGGGTGACGGTTTTCCGCGCCCTTCAAGGAGTATATAATGGCAGAAAAAGTATTACTTACCGCCGAATCGAAAAAACAGCTCGAGATCAGACTGAACTATCTCAAGTCGACCGGTCGCGCCGAAATGGCTGCGAAGATCGAGGAAGCGCGCAGCTTCGGCGACCTTTCAGAGAACGCCGAATACGATCTCGCGCGCGACGAACAGGCTAAAATGGAGCAGGAGATCTCCGATCTCGAAAACAAGCTCCATAACGCCGAAATCATCGACGACAACAACGTCCGCACCGATACCGTCGGCGTCGGCAATAAGGTCACTTTTACCGACTTAAAGAGCGGCGGCGAAATGGTGTACACGATCGTCGGTTCGCAGGACAGCGATCCGTTCGGGGGCAAGATTTCGAACGAATCGCCTATCGGCAAAGCGCTTATGGGCGCGGGCAAAGGCGACACCGTCACGGCTCAGACCAAGAACGGATCGAAAACTTACAAGATAATCAATATAGAATAAACTCTTACGGAGCATTATGGCAGACAATACCGAAAATACCAATATCGAATCGACCGCGCCCGAGGACGTGAGCGAGGTCAAGAGGATCAGGATCGAGAAATTACGCGAGCTTGTTTCTTCGGGAAACAATCCGTACAATAAAGTCAGATACGACCGCGACGCGACCGCGCTCGGCGTACGCGAGAATTTCGATACGCTCGAAAATACCGAAGTGCGCATTGCCGGGCGTATGATGAGCCGCCGCGATATGGGCAAAGCGAACTTTATCGACGTCATGGACGGAAGCGGACGACTGCAGGTCTACGTGCGCGTAAACGACGTGGGCGAGGACGTTTTCGCCGCGTTCAAAAAATGGGATATAGGCGACATCGTCGGCGTGGAGGGACTCGTTTTCCGTACCCGCCGCGGTGAAATATCCATTCACGCGCATAAGATCGAACTTTTGTCGAAAAGCCTGCTTCCGCTTCCCGAAAAATTCCACGGGCTGGTGGATAAGGAGCTTCGTTACCGTCAGCGTTACGTCGATCTGATCATGAACCCCGACGTAAAAGATACGTTCTATAAACGCAGCCGCATACTCTCCGAGGTGCGCGCGTACCTCGACGGCAGGGGGTATCTCGAAGTGGATACGCCCGTGCTCCACACGCTCGAGATAGGCGCGGCGGCGCGTCCGTTCCGTACCCATCACAATGCGCTCGACATAGATATGTTCCTGCGTATCGAAACGGAGCTGTATCTTAAGCGGCTTATCGTCGGCGGATTCGATAAGGTATACGAGGTCGGACGTATCTTCCGCAACGAGGGCATGGACTCGACGCACAATCCCGAGTTTACGACCATCGAAATGTACGAGGCGTATACCGATTATAAAGGTATGATGGATCTGATCGAAGATATGTACCGCACCGTTGCGAGAAAGGTCTGCGGAAGCGCGAAGATTACTTATCAGGGCGTCGAAATCGATATGGAATCGCCGTGGGCGCGGCTTTCCATGACCGAAGCGGTCAAAAAATATTCGGGCGCGGATTATTACGAGTGGAAAACCGACGAGGACGCGAGAAACGCCGCGGCAAAACTCGGCGTGACCGTGGAGGAGGGCAAGGACGCGACCAAGGGTAACGTGCTCGTCGCTCTTTTCGACGCGTTCGTCGAGGACAAGCTCGTCCAGCCTACGTTTATTTACGATTATCCGGTCGAGAATTCGCCGCTTGCCAAGCGTAAGGCGAGCGAACCGCAGTTTACCGAGCGCTTCGAATATTTCATTACCTGTCACGAAATGGGCAACGCATTCTCCGAGCTCAACGATCCCATCGATCAGCGCGCGCGGTTCGAAAAACAGGTTGCGGCGCGTAAGGCGCAGGGCATAAACGCCGAGGTGGACGAAGATTTCGTCACCGCGCTCGAGTACGGTATGCCGCCGACCGGCGGTCTCGGCTTCGGTTTCGACCGACTCGTTATGTTGCTTACCGACAGCGCGAGCATAAGGGATGTGCTGTTGTTCCCGACAATGAAACCGTTGAAATAAAGAAAGGATTTCTTTGAGATTTTTTTGGATAAGGTTTTTTATTTTACGGATACGGATAAGGTTGTTTATTTTACGGTGTAAACTTATGCGGGTATACGCCGCATACGCGTGAGCGACTCGTACATAACATACTTTTTCATGCGCTGAAAAAGTATGCAAAAAGGCGTCGGGGACACTTCCGATGTGTCCCCGAACCCCCGCAGACGGGCCAGTCAATCTCCGGATGTGTAAACTTTTCGTTGTTGCCGTACTGTTACGGGTTTATTCTTTGGCGCTTGGCTCATCTGTTACTTCGCGCGTACACCTGTTCACGGTGGTAGCGCGGCTTATAAGCGGTGCGATAGTTCGTCACGCGGCAACCAACTTTTGAAAGGCGCCCCTTAGCAAGGGCGCGACGCGTTAAGCAAACAGTCCGGTGGACTGTTTGTAGCCAAAGCGTGACGAGAGCTGTGCTCTAAGATTGGGCAAGGCTGTCGCCGAAGGCGACTGAGAAGATTGTCATAACGCACGGGCAACAGGGAATCGATAAGCCCGACCGCAATAGAAAATATGAAAATGCAGCAAATACTTTCGCCGCTCAGAAGGGCGGTGGAGGAACACAACATGATACAGGCGGGCGACCGCATAGCAGTGGGGCTGTCGGGTGGCAAGGACTCGGCGGCTCTTCTCGGAGCGCTCGCCGCGTTCCGCCGCTTTTCTCCTTCGCCGTTCGAACTGATTGCCGTCACCGTCGATATGGGCGCGGGTGCGGACTATATGCCCATGCGCGAGTATTGCGAAAAACTCGGCGTTCGGTATATTATAGAGCAAACGCAGCTTTACGAAATAATCTTCGTCGAACGCAAGGAAAAAAGTCCGTGCTCGCTATGCGCCAAAATGCGTCGCGGCGCGCTTAACGGCGTGTTGGTCCGCGAGGGATTCAACAAACTCGCGCTCGGTCATCACGCCGACGACGTAGCCGAAACTCTGCTTATGTCCATGTTTTACGAGGGACGCTTAAGCACGTTCAAGCCCGTCAGCGCTATGACGCGTTCCGGAATAACGCTCATACGTCCGTTTATTTATACCGACGAGCGCGATATTTCCGCGCTTTGCGCCGACGAAAATATTCCCGTCGTGCACAATCCGTGTCCCGTCAATCACGAAACCAACCGCGAGTATATGAAAGAATTGCTTCGCACCGTGGATAAAGATTCGGGCTATATCGCCGACCGCAACTTAAAACGCGCGATATTCAACCCTTCCCGCAACTCGCTCTGGGACGACGTAGAATAAGATTTTTTATCTTAAAACATTACCGCGCTTTCATTATCGTTCCGACCGAGCGGCGATAGCGATTCTCATTGTCATTCCGACCAAGCGCGTGAAAGCGTACCACCTCTGTCATTTCGACCGAGCGCGTGAAAGCGTACCACCTCTGTCATTTCGACCGAGCGGCAAAAACAACTTTCATTGTCATTTCGACCAAGCGGCAAAAACAACTTTCATTGTCATTTCGACCAAGCGGCTTTAGCCGCGCGCGGAGAAATCTGTCGTTACCGTAAAAGAATTATAAAATACGAAAAGATCCCTCGGCTGTGCTCGGGATGACAGGGAATGCAGGTTTTTAATATCCCTCGGCTGCGCTCGGGATGACAGGGAATGCAGGTTTTTAATATCCCTCGGCTGCGCTCGGGATGACAGGGAATACGGATTATGAAATTCAAAAGGCTCTTGTTTTGATTGCAAGAACCTTTTTATTGTATTTTTTTGATGTTTCGAAATCTCATTTCGGTACGTCTATGTATAGATATGTGTACCGATACATCATATATTTTAATAAATCTTTATCTATAAGTCAACCGTTTTCACGATTATTATAAATATAAACAGGTTTTTCCAAGGTATTTTGTCGAATGCAATGTAAATTCGGTACACATATCTATACATCTATGTACCGGTATATATGAACAAAACGACAAATTTTTTACATAAGAATGCCGAATTATCGGAGGTAATTATGGAAAAGAAAAGTATTGGAAAATTCAAATTCTTTATATTGTTTTTGTTTTCGGTCGCAATCGCCTGTATCGGCGTATTTTTTGCCGTACGCGATTTCGGAGCAGTCGAAACAGCCGACGCGGCGACGAATGCGCCCGTGCTCAATCTCGGCAAAGCGGTATGGTTGACGCAGTCGTCTGCCGCAAACGATGTTTACTATTCGAATTTTACGTCGTCTGCGTCGGATTCGAAACTTAACGCCACTCTGACAAAAAGCGGGAATTCTTTTTCGCTTTTGAATTCGGCAAACAATATGAATGCCAAGCTGTGTTACTATGACTTCAATGCGACCATAGTCGTGCCGGCGTGGACAAGATACGTCACGACGTATAACTTTTCTTATTCTTGCCAGAAGTCGGGGTCGGGTACCGCGCCCGTAGCAATTGCGTTTTTCCGTTTTTCGGATGTAAATACGACGGCGGGCGAAAGTTATTATAACGGCGAAACATTGCATGCGGCAGGTAAAAACATTCGTTTTTATCGCGATAACGCCGACGCGACCGCAGCTTCCGTAACTCCCAACCTGATAAAACTCGGGTATCTCAAAGGCGCGGATAAGAAAGTTTATTCGGGCACTTGCACCGTAACGGCGACGTATACGAACATGAGCGGAAGTAATGCTACGTTCCGAAGCGATTTCGGCGTGTACAGCATGGTATCGTATGCGAATTCGGCGAGTAATACTTTTAAGTCCGACGTTACGTTGACTTCTTCGTCGTCGGTCGAAACCGACTTGCGGCTTCCTGCGCCGACTAAAGTTACGGCTACGTATAATGGTCAGCCGCTTACGCTTGCCGACGTTGCGGGAGCGGAAAAGTCGTGGTATGATTCGGGCAAGATGAGTATAACGTACCCCGCCGAAATGACGAACGTTGGCGTAAAGCAAGTCAAAGCGACGTCTACGGTTTCCGAGGGCTTGCCTTTTCGCGGCACGCCCGGCGCGGGCGAAACGGAGACGGAGCGGTTTTTCGACTTCGAGATCAAGCCGAAACCCATAAGTCTGAACGTGAGCGCGACGGGCGGCGGATTGCCTATAAGCGCAAGCGTTGCGAGCGGCTTATGCGGTGCGGATAAAGCGCCCGATTTTTCGATACTTTACGAGAGCATGGACGGCGCGGGGTACAGCGATACGACTCCGCCCACAAAGGTAGGAAAATATAAAGCCACGATAAGCATATCGAGCACGCCTTGCAACTACACGTTGGACAAAGCGTATTCGGTGAATTTTTCCGTATCGCCCGCAGTCGTTACGATTCCGAGCATATCGTCGTCCGATGCGGCGCACACTTACGACGGAAGCAGTCACACGCTCACCGTAAATAATTACGATCCGACCAAGATGAGTCTGACAGGCATAACCGCCGTGGACGGCGCGGGTAACCCCGTCAGTCATACGGCGACCATGGACGGCGCCGGCGTCGTGACGTTCAAAGAAACGGGCGTGTACACAGTGGAGTTCGCACTGCTCGACGCAGTCAATACGCAGTGGTCGGACAAAACGCAGGGGCGGCAGACCGTCAATTTCACCGTAAATCCGCAGAGCTCGGGGCTGACATCGTACTCATGGACTTACACGACTGACGGAGCAAGCCCGCAGGCAATAACGAGCGGCAACAAGCTGACTTATGCGCTCAGAAGCGGCAGTACCGCCGACGGCGTAACGTACGAACTGAGCGTAGACGAAAGTCAGTTCGCGGCGAACTATATCGCTATAGACACGAGTAAAGGGACTAACGGTTACGATACCCGAAGCGCGAGTACGGTCGGGACGTATACGACGACCGTCTACTTAAAGACGGTGGACAACGATCATCAGTTCGGTAACGGGACGCACTCGGACACGGCGACGATAAGCTGGGAGATCGAGAAAGGCACGTTCGACGTAAGCGGCGTGAAGTGGGAGTCCGGCGGCGCGGAGTATACCGGCGCATTGCCGTGGAAAGGAACGAATTATACTCTTACGATAACGCCGTCGTCGCTTCCCGCGGGGCTTGCCGTGCGCGCGACGGGCATACCTTACAGCGGGAACGTAGGCAAGACGGTCGGGACGTACAGCGCGCGTTGCAACGCGTTCACTTACGACGCGGCGAACTTCAACGCGCCGAGCGCGATAACCCTGTCGTGGGAGATCGAGAAAGCGAAGATAGACATATCGTCGTTATGGCTTACCGACGAGAAGCATACGGACGGCGACATCATATTCTTCACGCCGCGACTTGACAGCGCGTACAACGGTACCGGGATCAAGTATAATTATTATAAAGTCGACGCGGGAGTCGCCACGCTTCTTAAGAACGGCGTCGCGGACATCAAGGCGATTGCAGGCACGACTCTTACATACCTTGTGCAGGCGTACGTCACGGGGGATATGTCTACGGACAACGTGAACGTATACAGCGACTGTATAGAGCTCATTAACGGCAGCGCAGAACACGGTATAGACAATGCCTATGTGTTCGAAACGGGCGACAGCCGCATACCCGTTTCCGTAACGATCGACGGGAACAACGAGGCGTACGACGGTACGCGTCACGACGAAGTAAAGATCACGATCGGCAGCAGCGATACGCCGCTCGGCGACAGCGATTTTACGATCAAATACTATAAGTTCGGCACGGACATGGACGATATAAGTCAGCCGTTAGGCGCGGGCGAGTATCCTATAGACGCAGGCGACTATCTCATAGTGGTAGGCTTGTCGAGCGACGCGGAAGAAGATTATTTCCTGAACGCGAGCAAGCATAAGTTCACAATCACCAAAGCCGATCTGGATTTAAGCGGAGCGTACTGGGGATATGTAGACGAGGGCGGAAACGAAACGGCATACACGGGCGCATTGCCGTACGGACTGAACTCGGACGGAAGCGCGAAGGAGTGGGAACTCAAACTGTTCGGACTGCCCGATTCGGACACTCAGACTTTGAGTAAATTCGCAATCACTTATACGGGGAACAAAGCGAGCGCGGTAAGGAGCGCGCCGTACACTGCGACGTATTCGTTTACGTATGACACGGATAATTTCGATCTGAAAGCGCCGAGCACGGTGACGACGCCGGACAGTTTCGATTGGCGGATAAGCACGAAGCTCATTGCCGCGCCGGAGGACGCTATCATGACGTACAACGGCGACGGGTTCGACCTTGCGGTGAAGAACGGGCTGTTAAGCGAGGAATACGGGATATACTTCACGGCGACGGTAAGCGTATACGACGAAATAAACAACGTGTGGAACGTTGTCGGAAGCGATTTCGACATAACGAACGTAACGCACGCGGGCAAGTACAGAGCGGTGTACAACCTGACGGATACCGAAAACGTCAAATGGCTCGTGGGCGGGAATCAGTCGCAGACCGCGCAGACCGCCGACGTGACTATTGAAAAACTCAGACTCACGCTTACGGGCTGGGACGGTTTGGACAGCGAAAGAAAGACGCCCGTATTCAACAACGGCGCGGAGAGCGTAGACGACAAATATTATGCCATAGCGATCACGGACGGCGAAGGCAACGACGCGAGCGGGTCCTGGATGACGGGGTGGAATACCACGTTTACCGAAACGCTCCGCGTTGCGGACGACTACGCGGGCGACGTCGAAATATTGCAGGGTACCGACGCGGGCGGCGACCTCATACCTCTCGTCATTACGTTCACGGTGGGCGACGATCCGACGCTCGGACCCGCGATCGAGATAGACAAGCCCACGCTCAAAGAAACGAAGAAAGAGTATACGGGCAAAGACATAACGTTCGAGTTCGACGGTTACGACAGCAGGTATTACGACCTCTACGACGAAAGCGGCAACGTTATCCAAAGCGCGGTCGGCAAAGAAGTCGGTAAATATAAGGTATACATAAAGATCCGCGCCGGCGGCAATTATAAGTGGAAAGACACGCACGACAAGAGTGCGGCGGAATATGAGTACGAGATCGTAAAACGCCGTTTGCCCGTGGTCTGGGGGACTACGGAGGACGGAAAGCCCGAAGCGAAGTACCCCGAGGGCTACGACGGACCGAAAGACTTATACGAGTATAAATACTTTGACGGCGAAGGCAACGAAGTGCCCGAAAGCGAGCTTGCGGAAGGAACGGAGTACCGTGTCGGCGTCAGGGTCAAAGACGAGTATGCGGCTGTCGCCGAAATCATCGACGCGGACGGCAACGTCGTGGAAATAAGCTATCGCGACGAAACGTATACGACGCCCGTGGGCGGGTTTATAGGCTTCATGCAACAGAAATTCCTGTTCGGACTGGATATGTGGATTTGGTTTATCATATTCGGCGCGGCGCTCTTGCTTCTCATATTGCTTATTGTTCTCGGCGTGCGGCACGGCAAGAAAAAGGCGGCAAAAGCGGAGGCAAAAGCGGCGGCGGAAGCCGAGGAGCGAAAGCAGGAACGTGAAATGCGCATGATGCAAATGGGCGGAATGCCGCAAATGCCTATGATGGGCGGAATGCCGCAAATGCAAACGCCGTATAATATGCAGCAGTACGCGCAGCAGAGCGAGGACAAAACTTCGCTGGCGGAGCTTAAAGCCGAGATCGAGAAACTGCGCGACGAACAGCGGAACGCGCAGGAAATAGCGGCGGTCAAAGCCGAAGCGGAAAAACGCGCGGCGGAAGAAACGGCGCGGCAGGTCGCCGAAGTCAAAGCCGAAGCGGCAAGACAGCTCGAGGAAGCAAAGGCGGAAGCCGCAAGGCAGTCGCTCGAATCGCGTATAGACGCGGTGGAAAAAGCGGTGAACGCAAAGACGGAAAGCGAGATGTTAAGACTCCGCGCGGACGTGCAGTCGGGTTATTATCAGTACCCGGCGGGCGGCAAGTCGATGGAAGCGTTCGGCGAATTCGTCATGGCGGCATTGAAGCAATATAATAACGTCAAGAACGGATTGTCCGCCGAAGAACATCCCGCGCTCCCCGAGAGCAACATCGTCGGCAACGTAGTGCCGGGGGCGATAACGACGACTACTACGACGACAACGGTGGACGCGAGCGGAAGCAAGACCGAAGAAAAGTCTGCGGTGTCGGGCACGGTGGAGAACATTCCGAACGCGGAGGGGCTATTCAATCGCAGAGGTCGGAGCAAGACCGACGGTTACGATCCGAATAATTTCTATAACTTCTTCGATGAATCGGAGGAGAAAAAAGATTGATCGAAATACGAAAACGGACGTCCGGTATTAAGGGCGTCCGTTTTGCTTGCGTATTCTATGCTTTTTTTCGTTATGTACCTTATTCTTTTGTTTCGGGCTGTTCGTTCGTCTTATTCTGCGCCGCGAGCAGATCGCGGATCTGTTCGAGCAATTCTTCGGTCGTGGGCTTGACTTCTTCGACAGTTTCCTCGACCTCGGTTTTTTCTTCGAGGGGAGGGAGCTTGCCTTCGGCGCGGAGCTTGTCCTCATGCTCTTTTTTGAGCTTTTCGCGCATAGCCGCCTGTTTCTTCTGTGCGCTCGAAACCGCTTTCACTATAATGAAAAGTATAAGCGCGGTGAGAAGAAACGTGATTATCGCCGAAATGACCGAGCCGAAATCCATAACGAGCGCTTCGGTTATGACCTTGCCGTCCGCGTCGGTGACCGCTTCGCGAAGCACTACCTGAAGCGCGCCGGTGCCGTCCGCGCCGGGGATCCAGTTGATCAGCGGCTTAAGTATTCCGTTGACGAGCGCGGTCACTATTGCGGTGAACGCAGAGCCGATAATCATACCTACGGCGAGGTCGATTACGTTTCCTTTCGAGATGAATGCCTTAAATTCGGCAAACAGCTTTTTCATGTTTATATCCTCCGTATGTTATTTTCATAAGCGATTGCCCGGTCGTAAATCCGTGCGATTTCTGTAATTCGATTTCCGATAAAACCTTACTCCGCTCGGAATATTTTTTCGTATTCGCTTTTCTGCACGGTGAAACCGACCGAGCGGTAGAAAGCCGCGGCGCGTTCATTGAACGCAAAACAGTTCAGTTCCATACTTGCGCAGCCTTCTTTTTTTGCGATTTCTTCGGCGCGCGATACGAGCGCTTTCGCCGCTCCGCTTCCGCGGCTGTCGACGTCCACGCAAATATCGTCGATATAGAGCCATGAACGCTTTTTATAGACCGCGTCCTCCTCTCGCGCGACGATTTTATAGATCAGCTCGCCGATTATTTCGTCGCCCGCTTCTGCGACGAGCGCTTTGGTTTCGCGGCTCCGGATGAGCTCCCGCACGGAATCCGCGTCGTGTTTTATCATGTGCGGCTTATAAATATCCGGTCGCCCGAGCGAATGCACTTCTCCGACCTGAATAAGCAATTCCGCTATCGCGTCCGCGTCGCGGCTTTCCGCCTCCCGCACGTTTATTTCCGACTTTTTATCCGCGTTCATTTGTATTATTGTAACACACTTTTTTTCATATTTCAATAGTATTGGTGAAATTTATCGTAAAATTACGACAAAAAAGCGCGGGCGGGGATTGACCCGTCCGCGCGTATGTTCATATGCGCATATATATTTCAGTATGCGACGCCCTGCCATTTCATTGCTTCGGCGACTTTGAGGAAGCCGGCAATGTTCGCGCCCGCGACGAGGTTGCCCGGGCAACCGAATTCTACGGAAGCGTCGTAAGCCGCTTTGTAAATACTCTTCATTATGCCGTGGAGTTTTTCGTCCACTTCGTCGAACGACCAGCTCAGGCGAATCGAGTTCTGACTCATCTCGAGACCCGAAGTCGCGACGCCGCCCGCGTTTGCCGCCTTAGCCGGCGCAAAGAGTATACCGTTCTTCTGGAACTCCTCGACGGCTTCGGGCGTCGAAGGCATATTCGCGCCTTCCGCAACCGCTTTGCAACCGTTCTTGATAAGCGCTTTCGCGCCCGCAAGGTCGAGTTCGTTCTGCGTAGCGCAGGGGAGAGCGATGTCGCAGGGAACCGTCCAGATGTTCCTGCAGCCCTCGAAATACTTGGCGCCTTTGACTCTGTCCGCATATTCCTTGATACGCTTTCTTTCCACTTCTTTGATCTGCTTGACTACGGCAAGGTCGATGCCGTTTTCGTCCACGATATAGCCGTTGGAGTCGGACATTGCGACGACCTTCGCGCCGAGTGCGGTCGCTTTCTGGTTCGCGTAAATCGCAACGTTGCCCGAACCGGAAATGACGACTTTTTTGCCTTTGAAGCTCGAACCGTTGGCTTTGAGCATTTCGTCGGTGAAGTAGCAAAGCCCGTAACCGGTCGCTTCTGTTCTGGCGAGCGAACCGCCGTACGAAAGACCTTTGCCGGTAAGCACGCCGGTAAATTCGTTTCTGAGACGCTTGTACTGACCGAACATATAGCCGATCTCGCGCGCGCCCACGCCGATGTCGCCTGCGGGCACGTCGGTATCCGCGCCGATATGTTTTGCAAGCTCGGTCATGAACGACTGGCAGAAACGCATGATCTCGTTATCGCTCTTGCCTTTCGGGTCGAAGTCCGAACCGCCTTTGCCGCCGCCCATGGGCAGGGTGGTAAGACTGTTTTTGAAAATCTGCTCGAAGCCGAGGAACTTGATGACCGACGCGTTGACGGACGGGTGCAGACGGAGTCCGCCCTTATAAGGTCCGATCGCCGAGTTGAACTGAACGCGGTATCCGCGGTTTACTCTGACTTTTCCGCCGTCGTCTACCCAGCTTACTCTGAACTGGATAAATCTTTCGGGTTCGACGATTCTCTCGAAAACGCCGGCTTCTACGAGGTCGGGACGCTTAGCCGCAACGGGCTCGAGGGATTCGAGGACTTCTCTGACCGCCTGAAGAAACTCCGGTTCGTTGGGGTTTCTCTTGGCTACCGTATCGTATACGGACGCGATGTACTCATTGTGAAACATATTTTTTGTCCTCCCGGAACAATTGAAGATTAGCAAAATAAAATTGCTTCGCCGCATTCTCTGTCCGCGGCAAAGCAATTATATCACAGTTTTATCGTCATACGCAATTATATGAAATAAATTTTTCAAAAAAAATTCGGCGTCCCGAGGCGACGGGGCGGAAACCGGGTTTTATCTTGCCCGCGCGTCGGTGATAGGGGCGAGAAACGAACGGAGTTTTTTGATCTGCGTGCGCTTGTGCGACATAATGCGCGCGGCAAGGACGGCTACGGCTACGCCGCCGGCAAAAACGGGCAGGGCGATATAAAGCGACAAAAGCGGGCTTCGCGCGAAAAGCATGACGCAGAGATATACTATCCCGAACAGCGCCGCGATCGCTATCAGCCCGAAAACGACGAGCAGAAAAGTCTTGAACGCGCTCGGTTTATTGTTCTCCTCCGGGCGTCTGACCGTACCCGTGAGTCTACTTCCGTCAAGCACGGCTTTATAAACGTATTCCGCGACCTCTATGCCGTTTTCGCTTTTCGTGAGATAAACGTATACGTTGTCACCGTCGCAGTCCGTTTCCACGCCGTCGAAATCCGCACGCGACAAATATTCGATCGCGGATGCGCGGCTGCAATTCAGTTGAAATGCGAGTATGTTCATTCGATGTCATAATTATATCACACCGAAACGTATTTGTAAAATCTTTTGCGAAATTTTTTTCATAAATTATCACAAATTTATCAAGAGTGCGGTTCAATTCGCATATTTTTGCGGATTTATCTGTCGTTGTCTGCGTTTGTTTGCTTCGGTTCGCGCAGTTGTTGCGACCGATATGCTTTGCTGTCTGCGCTTGTTTGCTTCGGTTCGCGTGCCGTCCCGCCCGACGGTCAATCGTCCGCGGCGACGCGTTCTATGACGTTTATAATCTCGCTCGTGCCGTCGAACGAGTATTTTTTCATCTTCGCAATGAGATGCGGCGCTTGCGTTTCGAGCTCGGTCAGAGCGTCGGGCAGTCTGTTTATATCGTCCTGACTCAGCGTGAGCGCAAGACCTTCGCGCCTGAAGTACGCGGCGTTTTCGACCTGATCCCCTCGGCTTGCGCCTTTGGGAAGCGGAATTATCAGCATGGGAACGGCGAGCGCGCCGAACTCGAATATCGAGTTGCCGCCTCCGCGCGTGACGGCGAAATCGGCGGCGGCAAGCAGGTCGAAAATATCGCTTGTGAACGCGACGGGATAATAGCCCTTGCGCCGCTCGGCTTCGTTTCCGCGCCCGCGGACGTGGATCACGTCGAATCGTTCCGTCAGCGTTTCCAGACAGCCGTCCACCGCGTCGTTGATCGCTTTCGCGCCCAGGCTTCCGCCTGTTATGAGCAGAACTTTGCGCTTGCCGTCGAACCCGCAGACTTTAAGCGCGCGCTCGCGGCTTCCGGAGTATATTCCGCTGCGAAGCGGCGAGCCGGTGTGAATAATATCGACGCCCCGGTAAGGCGGGAGCGGAAAAGACGAACAAACCGCGTCCGCGCTTTGGATCGCGAGCTTGTTCGCAAGCCCGAGCGAAGTGTCGCTTTCGTGGAGCACGAGCGGCACGTCGCCTTTGCCGAGCGCGGCGGGCAGGGAAACGTAGCCGCCTTTGGAGAAGATGACGTCGGGCGAAATTTGCCGTATGAGCTTTTCGGCGTCGTCCGCCGCTTTCATGAGTTTGAACGGTACGGTCAGTGCCGTAGCAGGTTGACTGCGATCGAATCTCGGGCATTCTATGCCGTGGTACACGGCGTCGCTGCCGACCAGTTCCTTTTCCATGCCTTCCTTTCGCCCGATCCAGTGTACTTCTCCGAAGCGGCGTTTCAGCTCGGGAATGAGCGCGAGCGCGGGCATGACGTGTCCCGCCGTGCCGCCTCCGGTCAGAATTATTTTTTTACTCATATTGACTTTACGTTCTCCTTGTGGTATACTTATCAAAACATCATATGCGTAAATATGATTATTGACACAAACAGGGGGATTTTTACCGATGAAAAAATTTTTGCTTGCCGTCGACGAGGGGACTACGAGCTGCCGCGCGGTACTTTTTTCGCTTCATGACAAACGCGCCGTATGCTCTTATTCTCAGCCGCTCAACGTGTCTTATCCTTTCGACGGCTGGGTGGAACAGGACGCCGGGGAAATATTCGAAAAACAGATGCTTTGCGTGCGCCGCATTTTCGAAACGACGTCTTACGATCCGGCTTGCGTTATCGCCGTAGGCGTAACTAATCAGCGCGAATCGACGGTGATATGGGACAGAAAAACGGGCGCGCCGCTTGCGCCGTGTATCGGTTGGCAGTGCCGCCGCACCGCGGGCGAGATCGAGCGGATCAGAAAGCAGGGGCTTGAAAGCACGATAAAGAAAAAAACCGGACTCGTTGCCGACGCGTATTTTTCGGCGACCAAACTCGAATGGCTTCTCGACAATACGCCGGGCGCGCGGGATAAAGCCGCCGCGGGCGAACTCCTCGCCGGCACTCTCGACAGTTATCTCATATACCGCATGACGGGCGGCGGACGGCACATAACCGACGTGACCAATGCGTCGCGCACTATGCTGTTCAATATAAACTCCATGGACTGGGACGACGAACTTTTGTCGATGTTCCGCATTCCGCGCAAGATCCTTCCCGCCGTCACCGAGTGCGCGGGGCATTTCGGAACTACGGAAATCGCGGGTCGTCGGATTCCCATTTGCGGCATAGCGGGGGATCAGCAGGCTTCTCTCGTCGGTCAGGCTTGTTTCGATAAAGGCGACGTGAAGTGCACTTACGGCACAGGCGCGTTCGTCCTTGCCAACATCGGCGCCAAGCCGCGCATAACCCGTTCGCCGCTTCTGACGACCGTTGCGTATAAGATCGGGGGCGAAACGGCTTACGCGTTCGAAGGCTCGGTATTCAACGCGGGGTCGGTGATGAGCTGGCTTCAGAGTATCGGACTTATTTCGTCGGCTTCGGAGAGCGAGGCGATAGCGTCGGGCGTTCCCGACAGCGGCGGAGTGTATCTCATACCCGCGTTCACGGGCATGGGCGCGCCGTATTGGAACATGAATTGCCGCGCCGCGATTCTCGGACTGACGCGAGCGACGGAAAAAGCGCACATAGTCCGCGCCGCGCTCGAGTGTATTGCGCTCCGTTCGGGCGAAGTATACGACCTCATGACCGACGCGCTCGGTATGCCGCTCGGCGCGCTCAATGCGGACGGCGGCATGAGTCGCAATTCGCTTTTGCTTTCGACGCAGGCGGACGTCATCGGCGCGCCGGTAAGAAAATCGCGCGAAATCGAATGTACCGCGCTCGGCGCGGCGTATCTCGCGGGTATCGGCGCGGGCGTGATCAAAGGCGTGGAGGAAATCAAACGCACTCACGCTTACGAAGCCGCGTTTGAGCCGTCGCAGGACGGACTTAAAGCGGAACGACTGAAAGCGGGCTGGAAGCAGGCGGTGGGGACGCTCCTTACCGACAGCGCGACTTAAGATAATTTCAAGGAGAATATATAATGGAAAGAAGCGAATTTATTTCTCACGACGGCAAGGCGATAAGCGTCTGCGTGTGGGACGAAGTCGAGGAACCTAAGGCGGTCGTCCAGATCGTGCACGGCATGGCGGAACACGTCGCGCGTTACGACGAATTTGCGCACGAACTGAATAAGGCGGGGTATATCGTGTTCGGCGACGACCACCGCGCGCACGGACATACCGACCCCGATAGACTCGGCAAAGCGGAAGAAGGCAAAAATCTGTTCGAGGACACGGTCAAGGATCTCGCCGCGCTTACCGACTACGCAAAAGCAAAATGGGGTCTGCCCGTTCTGTTGTTCGGGCACAGCTACGGTTCGTTCCTGTCCCAGGCATACCTGACCGAATATTCGGACAGGATCGCGGCTTGCGTGCTGTCAGGAAGCGCGCTGTACGGTAAAGGTCTTGCGGGGTTCAGTAAGGCGATAGCTACGCACAAGGCGAAAAAACACGCCGACGAACCGGGAAAGTTTTTTGCGAAAATGACGTTCGAAAGTTATGACAAAAAGGTGGGCGAGGGGCATAACGCATGGCTGTCGAGGAGCGCCGAAAGCAACGAAAAGTATACGAACGACCCGCTTTGCGAATTCGTCTGCTCGAACGGTTTTTATAAATATATGTTCACCGGACTTAAAAAACTCGCGAAAACTCCGTACACCGCCGTCCGTTCCGATCTGCCGCTGTTCATTATTTACGGCGACGCGGATTACGTGGGCGGTCGCGGCAAGCTGACGAAAAAGCTCGTCGAAAAATATATTTCGTCGGGTTTGACCGTCGAAGAAAAATCTTACCCGGGCGCTCGTCACGAACTTATCAACGAAATCAACCGCGCCGAAGTCTACGAGGACGTGATCGAATTTTTCGATAACGTCGCGTCGGGGAAATGGAACGACATCGTGCGCGAATTCGACGGAGAAGAAAGCGAATAATATCGATTTTTTGAAATGAAAAAACCCGTACGGTTTACGGTATATTTCATAAGGATTCGGGTGTGGTTTATAAAAATAAAAGCAAGGACGGTATCCTTGCTTTTTCTCTTTTTCGTCGCTTTTTCTCTTTCCGTCATTGCGCGGAGCGAAGCGACAAAGCAATCTGGGAAAGGGCGAATGAGGAACACGCTTCTCGTCATTGCGCGGAGCGAAGCGACAAAGCAATCCGGGAAAGGGCGAATGAGGAACACACTTCTCGTCATTGCGCGGAGCGAAGCGACAAAGCAATCCGGTGAAGAATAAATGAGAAACAGACTGGATTGCTTCGGCAATAGCCTCGCAATGACGAATGAGGAACACACTTCTCGTCATTGCGCGGAGCGAAGCGACAAAGCAATCCAGTGAAGAATAAATGAGAAACAGACTGGATTGCTTCGGCAATAGCCTCGCAATGACGAATGAGGAACACACTTCTCGTCATTGCGCGGAGCGAAGCGACAAAGCAATCCGGTGAAGAATAAATGAGAAACAGACTGGATTGCTTCGGCAATAGCCTCGCAATGACGAATGAGGAACACACTTCTCGTCATTGCGCGGAGCGAAGCGACAAAGCAATCCG
>CANDJX010000004.1 GCA_947385185.1 uncultured Clostridia bacterium | reverse complement strand
GTCCGTCGAGCAAAACGGTGGACTCGCTTATGAAGCTGGATCTTCCCGCAGGCGTGGATATCCAGATAAAACTGTAAGCAAGGAAGGCAGAAGAAATGGAAAAAGCGATTTTAGGCAAAAAAGTCGGAATGACGCAGATCTTTTCCGAAAAAGGCGAAGCCGTTCCCGTCACCGTGGTTCAGGCGGGCCCGGTCACCGTGGTTCAGCTCAAGACGGTTGAAAAGGACGGATACAGCGCGGTCAAGGTTGCGTTCTCGGACATCGAGAAAAGAAAGGTAAACAAACCGGACATGGGGCAGTTCAAGAAAGCGAATTGCGAACCCAAACGTTATCTCCGCGAGCTCAGGCTCGATAAGACCGATTTCGAAATCGGCGCCGAGATCAAGTGCGACACTTTCGCGGCGGGCGATATGGTGGACGTGACCGGCATTACCAAGGGTCACGGGTTCAGCGGCAACATCAAGCGTTGGAATCATCACAGACTCAAGATGACGCACGGCGTAGGTCCCGTTCACAGAGAAGTCGGTTCTACGGGCGCGAACTCCACTCCGTCGAGAAAGATCAAAGGATTGAAGAGCCCCGGCCGTTACGGTCACGAACAGGTCACCATACAGAACCTTGAGATCGTCAAGGTCGATACCGCGAGGAGCGTGATTCTTATCCGCGGCGCGGTTCCCGGACCGAGAGGTTCGCTCCTGACAGTGAAGTCCACTGTCAAGAAGTGAGAGGGAGGTCAAGATAATGCCCAGCGTTAAAGTATATAAGCAGACAGGCGAAGCGGCAGGCAGCATCAAGCTCGACGACACCGTGTTCGGCGCGGAAAGAAACGTCGCGCTCATACATCAGGTAGTCGTTGCCCAACTCGCAAACAAAAGACAGGGAACGAAGAGCACTCTTACCCGCTCCGAAGTCGCGGGCGGCGGCAGAAAGCCGTGGCGTCAGAAGGGCACGGGCAACGCGCGTCAGGGCTCGATCAGAGCTCCGCAGTGGAAGCACGGCGGCGTGGTATTCGCTCCGAAGCCCAGAGATTTTTCTCAGAAGATCAATAAGAAGATGAAGGAAGCCGCTTTCAGAAGCGCGATCAGTTCCAAAGTCGCGGACGATCAGCTCAAAGTCGTAGACGAGCTCAAAATCGGAGGCAAGACCAAGGAAATGGCTGCGGTCGTCGAGGCGCTCAAACTCGAAAAGAGAACGTTGTTCGTTCTTACCGAGGGCGACGAACTCGCAGTCCGCGCGGCAAACAACCTCGAAAAGGTCGAAACCGTAAAAGCCGAGCTGGTCAGCGTGCTCGATCTTATGAACTACACGGACGTGGTTCTCACCAAGGCGGCGGTCAAGCAGATCGAGGAGGCGTATAAATAATGAACGCATACGACGTAATAATCAAGCCCGTTCTTACCGAAAAGGCTTACAAAGATATTCCGCACAAGAAATATTGCTTCTACGTGGACGTAAAAGCAACCAAGACCGAAGTAAAAACGGCGGTTGAAAAGATTTTCGAAGTCGACGTGGAAAGCGTAAACATCGTCAACGTCCGCGGTAAGAAAAAGAGAGAGCGCGGCACGGTAGGTTATACGGCGGCTAAAAAGAAGGCTTACGTTCAGCTTACCGAGAAATCGAAGACCATTCCGTTCTTCGACAGCTTAGCTTAAGGAGATCAGAAACATGGCAGTCAAGAGATATAAACCGATAACTCCGGGCACGAGATTCAAGACGGTTTCCTCTTTCGAGGAGGTTACCAAGAGCAAGCCCGAGAAATCGCTGCTCGTTGCTATCAGACATACGGCGGGCAGAAACAATTACGGTCGTATTACCGTTCGTCAGCACGGCGGCGGAAACAAGACCAAATATCGCATCATCGATTTCAAGAGAAATAAGGACGATATTCCCGCGAAAGTAGCCGCAATCGAATACGACCCCAATCGCACGGCATATATCGCGCTCCTGCATTATGCGGACGGCGAAAAGAGATACATTCTCGCGCCCCTCGGACTTACGGTAGGCGATACCGTTATCAGCGGCGCAAAGTCGGACATCAAGGCGGGCAACGCGCTTCCTCTTTCCGAGATCCCCGTCGGCACGCTCGTACACAACATCGAGATGCAGCCGGGCAAGGGCGGTCAGATAGCCAAGACCGCGGGCGCGGCGGCTCAGCTCATGGCTAAGGAAGGCAAATACGCCACTTTGAAGCTCCCCAGCGGCGAAATGAGATATATCCTCGCCCGTTGCAAAGCGACGGTCGGACAGGTCGGCAATCTCGACCACGAGCTTATCAGTCTCGGTAAAGCGGGAAGAAAACGCCATATGGGACGTCGCCCCGAAGTGCGCGGCGTAGTCATGAACCCGAACGACCATCCTCACGGCGGCGGCGAGGGCAAATCCCCGATCGGACGCCCGACGCCGGTTACCCCTTGGGGCGTTCCTACGCTCGGTTACAAGACCAGAAAGAAGCGTAAGAGCAACAAGTTCATAGTCAAGAGAGTAAATTAGGAGAGAGCAGATGTCAAGAAGCGTTAAGAAAGGCCCTTATGTGGAGGCAAAACTTTACAATAAGATTCAGGCTATGATAAAGAATAACGAGAAAAAGGTCGTAAAGACCTGGTCGAGAAGCTCGACGATCATGCCCGAGTTCATCGATTTCACTATCGCGGTTCACGACGGACGCAAGCACGTTCCGGTATACTGCACCGAAGAGATGGTCGGACATAAGCTCGGCGAATTCGCGCCCACCCGTACTTTCCGCGGTCACGGCGGCGAAAAGACGACGAAGGGCAAATAAGGAGCGACAGCATCATGGCAAAGAGAATGAGAGAAAAAGCCAAGGCGAGAGCGGAAAAGAAGGACACCCGTCCGAGCGCTACCGCCAAGTATATCAGAATTTCCCCCTCCAAGGCGCGCGTGGTAATGGACGTCGTTCGCGGTAAGTCGGTCGTCGAAGCCGTTGCGATCCTCGAAAACACGCCGAAAGCCGCAAGCGCTCCGCTTGTAAAGCTCATCAACAGCGCGGCGGCAAACGCGGAAAGCGGAAAGGGACTTACGAAAGACGAGCTTTTCGTCGCCGAGATCAGAGCGGACGCAGGTCCTATCTATAAGAGATATCAGCCCGTTTCCAAGGGCAGAGCGCATTCCATCATGAAGCGCACCAGTCACCTTACGGTCGTACTGGATAAGAAAGAGGAGGCATAACGCATGGGACAGAAAGTTAATCCCCACGCACTCAGAGTGGGCGTAATCAACGGCTGGGACGCGCAGTGGTATGCCAATAAGAAAGATTTCGCCAAGACCCTCAAGCAGGACTACGACATCCGTACGTTTATCAAGAAGAAGTACTATTCTTACGGTATTTCCAAGGTAATAATCGAGCGCAGTCAGAGCAAAGTCGCCGTAAACATTTATACGGGCAAAACGGGTATGCTTATCGGCACGAAAGGCGCCGGAGTCGAGCAGATCCGTACCGAGCTCAAAAAACTCACCGGTCTTGCGGATATAAGAATAAACATTCACGAAGTCAAGAAGATAGATCTCGACGCAACGCTCGTGGCGGAGGGCGTAGCTCTCCGTCTCGAGAAGCGCGAATCCTTCCGCCGCACCATGAAGAAGTCTATGGGCAACGTCATGAGAAGCGGAGCGAAGGGCGTAAAGATCATGGTAAGCGGACGCTTGGACGGCGCGGAGATCGCGCGCAGCGAACACTATCATGAAGGATCGATTCCTCTTCAGACGCTCAGAGCCGACATCGATTACGGTTTTGCCGAAGCGCATACGACTTTCGGCGTAATCGGCGTCAAAGTATGGATTTACAAGGGCGAGGTTCTCTCCAAGGCCGCCAAGGCGCCCAAGGAAGGAGGAAACGACAATGTTGATGCCTAAAAGAGTAAAAAGAAGAAGAGTTCATCGCGGCAGAATGACCGGAAAGGCGCTTCGCGGCAATAAAGTCGCTTACGGCGAGTACGGTCTTGCTACGACGGAATGCGGTTGGATCACTTCGCGTCAGATCGAAGCCGCCCGTATCGCGATGACGAGATATATCAAGCGCGGCGGACAGGTATGGATCGATATTTTCCCTCACAAGCCCGTCACCAAAAAGCCTGCCGACACCCGTATGGGTTCGGGTAAAGGTTCTCCCGAGTTCTGGGTAGCGGTAGTTAAACCGGGCAGAGTTATGTTCGAGATTGCCGGCGTAAGCGAGGATCTCGCGAAAGAAGCGCTCCGTCTTGCGTCGCATAAACTTCCCGTAAAATGCAAGTTCGTAAAGAAAGGCGAACAGCTCACCGGAGTCAAGGAAGAGGAGGTTGAAGCAAAATGAAAGCGAAGCAAGTACACGATATGACGGATGCAGAGCTCGAAGCAAAGCTGGTCGAGCTTAAGAGCGAACTGTTCAATCTTCGTTTCAGCCATGCTACTCATCAGTTGACCAACCCCATGCAGCTCAAGAACACCAAACGCGACATCGCAAGGATCAAAACGGTCATGACCGAGCGCGCGACAGCGGCGGAGGCAAGGAGATAAGCAATGGAAGCATTAGTCAGAAACGAACGCAAAGTAAGAGAGGGCGTTGTCGTAAGCGATAAAATGGATAAGACGGTAGTCGTCGCCGTTCACGACAAGATCAAACACCCCATATACAAAAAGACGATGAACAAGACGAAGAAGTATAAGGTTCACGACGAAAACAACGAAGCCGGCGTAGGCGACAGAGTGGAGATCGAAGAAACCAGACCTCTTTCCAAGGATAAGTATTTCCGCCTTGTTCGTATCGTGGAGAAAGCGAAGTAAGGAGTTAAGCCATGATTCAACCGCAGACATATTTGAAAGTAGCCGATAACAGCGGCGCAAAAGAAATAATGTGCATACGCGTGCTCGGCGGCTCCTTCAGACGCAGCGGCAACATCGGCGATGTTATCGTAGCGTCGGTTAAGTCCGCAACTCCGGGCGGTACCGTCAAGAAAGGCGAAGTCGTAAAGGCAGTCATAGTCCGCAGTCACAAGGGCATCACCCGCGCGGACGGCAGCCATATCAGATTCGACGACAACGCGGCAGTTATTATAGACAACCAGAAACAGCCGAGAGGAACCCGTATCTTCGGGCCAATCGCGAGAGAACTTCGCGAGAAAGATTATATGAAGATCATCTCGCTTGCTCCCGAAGTTTATTGATGCAGGAGGGCGTATGAACAGTTTACATGTAAAGAAAGGCGATAACGTCCTCATCCTCGCAGGTAAGGACAAGGGCAAAAAGGGCACGGTCATAAGCGCGTCCCCGAAAGACAACACCGTCAGAGTGGAAGGCATTAACGTGATCACGAAACACGTTAAGCCCCGCGGCGCTCAGCAGCCCGGCGGTATAAGCAAAGAACCGGGTAACGTACACGTTTCCAACGTACAGGTCATCTGCCCCGATTGCGGCAAGCCCACCAGAGTGGCGCACGCCGCGCTTGACGGAAAGAAAACCCGCGTTTGCAAGCATTGCGGAGCGTCTCTCGATAAGGCGGGCAAGGCTGCCGCAAAGAAAGAAAAAAAGACGGCGAAGCGCACCAAGAAGGACGCCGCTCCCGAAACGACCGAGGACGTAAAGACGACCGCGGCCGCAGAGGAAGCTCCCAAGAAGAAGCCGGCAAGAAAGACCGCAAAAAAGACCGAAACGGCGGAAAAAGCGGAATAATCGAAATAAGGTAGAAAATACCGGAGGAACCCACAGTGGCAGAAACAACCAAGAAGCAGGCAGCGTCGGCAGAAAAGAAGGTTAAAAAGACCGCGGCCGCCGAACCCGCAGCTAAGAAATCGTCCGCCCCGAGCAAGTACTCGGTCGGCGGCAGATACAGACTGTATGCGCGTTATCTCGAAGAGATCGCTCCGGCGCTCATGAAGGAACGCGGATACAAGAACATAATGGAAGTCCCCAAAATCGACAAAGTTGTCGTAAATATGCGCCTCGGCGACGTAAAGGACAACGCAAAGAGCGTACAGACGGCTATAGGCGAACTCGGTCAGATCACCGGTCAGAAACCTATCGTCTGCAAAGCCAAGAAGTCGGTTGCGAACTTCAAGGTCAGAGAGGGTATGACCATCGGAGCCAAAGTTACGCTTCGCGGACTCAGAGCATACGAATTTTTCGATAAGCTCGTTTCCATCGCTCTTCCGAGAGTGCGGGATTTCCGCGGCGTATCCGGCAAGGCTTTCGACGGCAGAGGAAACTATGCGCTCGGCGTTAAGGAACAGATAATTTTCCCCGAAATCTCTTACGAGCTTGTGGAAAAGTTACGCGGTTTCGACGTAGCGGTCATCACTACCGCAAAGACGGACGACGAGGCTAAGGCGCTTCTTACGAAGCTGGGAATGCCCTTTAAGAACTAGGAGAACGTAAAATGGCTAAGAAAGCAATGAAGAATAAGCAGCAGAAGCCTGCTAAGTTTTCGACGAGAGCTTATACGAGATGCACTATCTGCGGTCGTCCTCATGCGGTGCTCCGCAAGTACGGCATTTGCAGAATCTGCTTCAGAGAGCTTGCATACAAGGGAGAGATCCCCGGTGTCAAAAAATCCAGCTGGTAAGGAGGCGCGACATAATGGTTACAACAGATCCTATTGCTGATCTTCTCACGAGAATCAGAAACGCGCTTACCGCGCGTCACGAATCGGTCATCGTGCCCCTGTCCAAGGTAAAGAAGGCTATCGCCGACATTCTCCTCGAAGAGGGTTACGTTTCCGCAGTCGAAATCGTGTCCGCAAAGGACAAGGATTCGGATAAGGTTCACGACGTAATAAAAATTACGCTCAAATACGGTCCGGCAAAGCAGAAGGTTATCACCAACCTCAAGAGAATTTCCAAGCCCGGGCTTCGCGTTTACGCAAACTGCGAGGATCTTCCCAAAGTTCTCGACGGTCTCGGAATCGCGATCATCTCGACGTCCAAAGGCATTATGACCGATAAGAACGCGAGAGCGAACAAAGTCGGCGGCGAAGTGCTCGCATACGTCTGGTAAGGAGGCGCTATGTCAAGAATCGGAAGATTACCCATCGCAATACCCGAAAAGGTCAACGTTACGGTAAGCGGCAACGTAGTTACCGTCAAAGGCCCGCTCGGCGAACTCAGCGAAACCGTAGCAAGCAAACTTATCACCGCCAAAGTGGACAACGGTCACGTCGTAGTCGAGCGTGCGAACGACTCGAACGAAGCGAAAGCGGCTCACGGACTTTACCGTCAGCTCATCGCCAATATGGTGACCGGCGTCGTCACCCCGTTCAAAAAGACGCTCATTATATCCGGCGTAGGTTACAGAGCGGCGGTTCAAGGCAATAAACTCGTGCTCAGTATCGGATATTCGCATCCGGTCGAGTTCGTTCTTCCCGCGGGCGTCAAAGCCGAAGCGAAGGAAGGCGACGATAAAGATAAAAAGACACTTCAGGTCATCGTTTCCGGTATTTCTAAAGCGACCGTCGGACAGTTCGCAGCCAAGATCAAGGCGGCTCGTCCGGTAGAACCTTATCACGGTTACGGTATCCATTACAGCGACGAAGTCGTAATCCGCAAGGAGGGCAAGACTTCGGGTAAGAAGTAATTAAGAGTTATGATAAACAAAGAGAATAAAAACGAGATCAGACAGAAGCGACACAGAAGAGTGCGCGAACACGTTAACGGCACCGCCGCGCGTCCCCGCCTGTCGGTATACCGCAGCACCGCGCATATCTACGCTCAGCTTATAGACGACGAAAAGAAAGTAACTCTTTGCTCCTCCTCCACCGTTGCCAAAGACGTCGACGTAAAAGGTAAAACCAAAGTCGAGGCGGCAGAGGTCGTCGGACGGGAAATCGCGAAGAAAGCAAAGGCTCTCGGGATCGAGAACGCCGTATTCGACAGAGGCGGCTATCTCTACATCGGCAGAGTCAAGGCACTTGCAGACGGCGCTCGCAGCGGCGGACTGACAATCTAAGGGAGGTCGGCTATGGCAAGAAGAGAAAAAGAAGAAGTCAAGCAGGACGACGGCATCAACAGCAAGCTCGTCGCCGTCAACAGAATAACCAAGGTCGTCAAGGGCGGACGCATCATGCGTTTTGCGGCGCTTGTCGCAGTCGGCGACGGAAAGGGCAGAGTCGGTATCGGTACCGGCAAAGCGAAAGAAGTCCCCGAGGCTATAAAGAAAGCGGAACTTGCCGCACGTCGCGGCATGATTACCATACCTCTGGCGGAAACGACCATTCCTCATCCGGTTATGGGCAAGTTCGGAAAGAGCACCGTGCTCATGAAGCCGGCTCCCGAGGGTAACGGCGTCATCGCGGGCGGAAGCGTCCGTGCGATCGTCGAGCTTGCGGGGATCAGGAACATCACTACGAAGTCCTACGGCTCCCGCAACCCCATCAATACCGTTCGCGCGGCTCTCGCGGGTTTAAGCGAACTTCGCTCGCCCGAGCAGATTGCGGCTCTCCGCGGCAAAACCGTGGAAGAAATTCAGGCGTGAGGTGAATTATGGCAGACAAAATGATTAAGATTACCCTTGTCAGGAGCACGAGCGGCAGACTCGCAAAACAGCAGAAAACCGTGGAAGCGCTCGGACTTCGCAAAATCGGTCAGTCCGTCATAAAGAAGGACAACGAGTGCATTCGCGGCATGATCTTCGTCGTAAAGCATCTCGTCGAAGTCACCGAAGCCTAATGAAGTGAGGTAAATAAGATGATTATAAACGAATTAAAACCGGCAGAAGGAGCGAAAAAAGCTCCCAAGCGTCTTGGCAGAGGTATCGGATCGGGTACCGGTAAGACGGCAGGTAAGGGTCATAAAGGTCAGTGGGCAAGAAGCGGCGGCGGCGTTCGTCCCGGCTTCGAAGGACAGATCTTCGGTCTTACCCGCAGACTTCCCAAGGCAGGTTTCGATAACAATTGGAGAAAGGTATATTCGACCGTCAACGTCAGCGCTCTCGAAGCGTTCGAGGACGGCGCGACCGTTACCGCGGAAGTTCTCCTCGAAAAGGGCATCCTTTCGAAAATCGAACCGTACGGACTTAAAGTACTCGGCGACGGCGAACTGACCAAAAAGCTCAACGTCGTCGCAAAGAAGTTCACAAAGAGCGCCGAAGAAAAAATCAAGGCGGTCGGCGGAACGGCTGAGGTTAAATAAAAATGTTTCAGACACTGATCAACGCGTTCAGAAATAAGGAAGTAAGGATCAAGATCCTGTTCACTCTTCTCATTCTGTTCATATACAGAGTGGGCTGCTGGATCCCCGTACCCGGGCTCGATACGAATGCGCTTGCCGCGCAGTTCGCAGCCACCGAGAACACAAACACGTTCCTGTCGCTGCTCAACGGTATCACCGGCGACGCGCTTCAGAACGGCGCATTGCTTGCTCTCGGTATTTCTCCTTATATCAACGCGTCCATCATTTCGCAGCTTCTTACGATAGCCATTCCGGCTCTCGAGCGTTGGAGCAAGCAGGGAGATGAAGGAAAACGCAAAATGGCGATGTTTACCCGTGTTCTTACGGTCGTTCTCGCAGTCATTCAGTCTGTGGGCATCGTCGTTTCGTTCGGTACCGCGGGCTATCTGTCCGCAGGCGACAACAACGTGTTCTTCTTCGATATGCCTGTCGTGCTTCTCGGCTTCCTGATCGGGATCGTGCTTGTAGGCGGCGCGGTATTTACCATGTGGCTCGGCGAAAAACTTACCGATCTCGGTATCGGCAACGGTATCTCGCTCCTTATCTTCGTCGGTATTCTTTCGACCGCGGGCATCGCGATCGTGGAGAACATCACGCTTTGGGGAACGGACGACAACGCGCCCTGGTATCTTGTGATTTTCCTTTTGCTCGTCATCGTCATTTTCGGTCTTATCACCTTTATCGACGGCGCCGAGCGCAAAGTACCCGTACAGTACGCAAAACAGATCAAAGGCAGAAAGCAGTACGGCGGTCAGAGCACGCATATACCGATCAAGGTAAACGCTTCCGGCGTCCTTCCCATAATTTTCGCAACCGCGATAATTACGTTCCCGCAGCTTATCATGCAGATGATACCCGGCGCAACGCCTAACTGGTGGACGGATCTGTTCGGAACGGGACAGCCGCTTTACTTCGTGCTTTCGGGTCTGCTCATATTGTTCTTCAGCTATTTCTACGCGATGATACAGTTCCAGCCCGACGAGGTTGCGAGAAATCTCCAGCAGTACGGCGGATTTATCCCCGGAATCAGACCGGGCAAAATGACCGCGGAATATCTCAGGAGAGTGAATAAAAGACTCACGCTGTTCGGCGCGATTTACCTCGCTTTCGTATTCATTGTTCCGTCGGTAGTATTCGCTATACTTCAGAACGTAGCAGGCTTCTCGTCGTCGCTTACCAACGCGTTCAGCTCGACCGGTATGCTAATCGTAGTATCCGTCGCGCTCGAATTCCAGAAACAGCTCGAAAGTCAGCTTATGATGCGTCAGTACCGCGGTTTCCTCAAATAATAGGTCGCATACGGCGCCAACACGTAGGATGTACGGAAAATAATCGTCGGAAACTGCTTTCGGGCAGCGCCGACACAAGGGGTTGAATATGAACATAATACTGCTTGGCGCGCCGGGTGCCGGAAAGGGCACGCAAGCTACGCGTATCGAGGAAAACTACAACTTGAAGCATATATCGACGGGCGACATATTCCGTCACCATATGCGTCAGCAGACCGAAGTCGGAATGCTCGCCCGCTCGTATATAAAAAAGGGTCAGCTCGTTCCCGACGAAGTAACTCTCAGAATCGTCGAGATCGCGCTCAAGGACGCAGGCATGAAAGACTTTATGCTCGACGGCTTCCCGCGCAATATAAATCAGGCAGAAGCGCTCGACAAGATAGTCGGCATAGACAAAGTCATCGATATTTCCGTGGACTTCGACGTGCTTACGGAAAGAATATGCGGCAGACGCAACTGTCTCGAATGCGGTTATACGACGCACGTTTCGCAGCTTAAAGGCGGGGTTTGCCCCAAGTGCGGCGGCGAAATGCAGCAGCGTATGGACGACAAAGAAGAAACGGTCAAATCCCGACTGACGGTATATTCCGAACAGACGGCGCCGCTTATCGAGTATTATAAGTCGCAGGGCAAGCTGTTTACCGTAGACGGTATGGGCACGCCCGACGAAGTATTCGGCGAAGTGAGGAAAGTGCTCGGATGATTCCGATAAAAAATGCCTCGGAAATCGCAAAAATGCGTGCGGCGGGCAAGGCGCTCAAAGAAGTGTTCAAAACCGTCGAACCGCTTGTGAAACCGGGAATAACCACGCTCGAAATAAATGCCGAGATCGAAAAGAAAATTCTTTCGCTCGGCGCGACGGCTCCCTGCAAAGGCTATTGCGGTTATCCCGCGGCGGCATGCATATCGATAGACGACGTCGTGGTGCACGGCATTCCGTCGCTCGAAGTCCTGACCGAAGGCGAAATCGTCAGTATCGATATAGTATTGAAACTGAACGGTTATCACGCCGACGCGACGCGTACTTATGCGGTGGGCAGGATAAGCCCCGAAAAACAACGACTGATCGACGTTACGAAGCGGTGCTTCTACAACGGCGTCGAAAAGATAAAAGCCGGAGCGCGGCTCGGCGACTTGCAACACGCCGTTCAGATGACTGCGGAACTCGCGGGCTACGGGGTGGTGAGAGCAATGACCGGGCACGGAATAGGCAGGGAAATGCACGAGGACCCGAGCATAGAAAACTACGGGCGTGCGGGGACCGGACCGATACTCCGCGAAGGTATGTGCCTTGCGGTGGAACCCATGATAACGATGGGCGACTGGGACGTCGAGATCAGTCGGCTTGACGGATGGACGTGCCGGACGAAGGACGGACTTCCCGCGGCTCATTACGAGAACACCGTTCTCGTTACCGCAAACGGCGCGGAGATTCTGACGGAGTAAAGTATGGAAACAGGCAGCGCGGTCGTAAGTAAAGCGGGCGGCGACAAAGGCAGAACGTACGTTGTCGTGGGCTTCGACGAAAAAGGCTATGCGCTCGTTGCCGACGGCAGACGTCACAAACTTGCCGCTCCGAAAAAAAAGAACGTCGGGCATCTGTCCGATCTCGGGCTGAAAATTCCGCCCGTAAAAACGGACGCATTGCTCGTGACGGCAATCAGAAGGCTTACGCCTTCGGAAAAGTAACAGGGAGGTTATATGTCGAAAGCCGATGCTATCGAAGCCGAAGGCGTAGTAATTGAGTGCCTTCGCGGCGCAATGTTCAAGGTAAAACTTACGAACGGTTTTATCGTGACCGCTACCATTTCGGGAAAAATCAGGCAGCATTACATTAAAATACTCGAAGGCGATTCGGTCAAAGTCGAGATGTCGCCGTACGACATAACCCGCGGACGGATCACGTACCGCAACAAAACCTGAGAAAAATCGAAAACACGTTATTAAGGAGATAATTTTTATGAAAGTACGTACTTCCGTAAAGCCTATGTGCGACAAATGCAAGGTCATCAAAAGACACGGAAAAGTCATGGTGATCTGCTCCAAATACCCCAACCACAAGCAGAGACAGGGTTAAGTAAAAAACAATCCGTCCTGCGCGCATTTGTCCGACATTCCACGGCGGCGTGCAAGGGCGCGCGATAAGATATATTTTATTATTTATCTAAACAAATCAGGAGAGTAAAATGGCAAGAATTGCAGGTATCGATTTGCCTAAAGAAAAGCGCGTAGAAATCGGTCTTACCTATATCTACGGCATCGGCAGACCCACGGCAGACAAGATTTTGACCGAAACCAAAGTCAATCCCGACACGCGCGTAAAAGACCTCACCGAAGACGAGGTTCAGCGCCTCAGGGAATATATCGACAAGCACGTCGTTACGGAAGGCGACCTTCACAGAGACGTGTCGCTCAGTATCAAAAGACTTATGGAAATCGGTTGCTACCGCGGCGTAAGACACAGAAAGGGTCTTCCCGTCCGCGGACAGAGCACCAAACAGAACGCACGCACCCGTAAGGGACCGAAGCGTACCGTAAGCAGAAAGAAGTCGAAGTAAGGAGTAACGGACATGGCAGTTAAGAAAACAACGGCAAAGAAAAGAATCACCAAGGGCGTAGACAAAGGTCAGGTGCATATTCAGGCTTCTTTCAACAATACCATCATCACGATAACCGATGAGAGAGGCAACACGATCACCGCTACGAGCGCCGGTGCGACCGGTCTTCGCGGCAGCAGAAAAAGTACTCCTTTCGCAGCTCAGATCGCGTGCGAAAAAGCGGCTAAGGAAGCGTACGACGCGGGAATGCGCAGCGCGGAAGTCTTTGTAAAAGGCCCCGGCGCAGGCAGAGAGTCCGCAGTCCGCGCCGTAGAAACGGCAGGCATCAAGGTCACTGCGATCACGGACGTATCGCCCGTCGCGCATAACGGTTGCAGACCGCCGAAGCGCAGAAGAGTTTAAGGAGGACGTATGGCAAGAACAGTATCACCCAGCTGCAAACAGTGCAGAAGAGAAGGTCAGAAATTATATCTCAAAGGCGACCGTTGCACCGCCGAAGGCAAGAAGTGCGCGTTCGACAGACGCCCCACTCCTCCGGGACAGCACGGACTCGCCCGTCATAAGAATTCCGAATACGGCATTCAGCTCCGCGAAAAGCAGAAGGTACGCCGCATTTACGGAGTACTCGAAGGACAGTTCCACGGTTATTACGAGCGCGCCGAGCGCATGAAGGGCGTCGTAGGCGAGAATATGCTTGCGTTGCTCGAAAAACGTCTCGATAACGTCGTGTACCGCATGGGGATCGGCGCATCCCGTTCGCAGAGCCGTCAGATCGTCAATCACGGTCATATCACGGTGAACGGCAGAGTCGTAGACATCGCGTCCTATCAGGTCAAGGTCGGCGACGAGATCGCAATCAAAGAAAGCAAACGCAACAAGGCGTGCTTCACCGCGCTTAAAGACGCAAAGATCACGATGCCCAAGTGGGTTTCTTTCGACACGACTACGCTCGTCGGCAAAGTGCTCGACAATCCGAAGAGAGAAGATATCGACGCGAACATCACCGAGTCGCTTATCATCGAGAAATACTCCAAGTAAAACAGCGTGACTCCGCTTTATGCGGAACAGTCCGATCGTACCTTCAAATTACCGAAAGCAAAGCTTTCGCGGGTCCGTTCCCGGAGTTTTATGTTAGCAACCGCGGACGGAAAGGAGATTTAATAATTATGATGGAAATCGAAAAGCCCAGAATATCTATCGAAGAAAGCGCGGATCTGCGCGAGGGCAAGTTCGTAGTGGAACCTCTCGAAAGAGGTTACGGAATCACGCTCGGTAACTGCCTCAGACGGGTATTGCTTTCAGCGCTTCCCGGCACTGCGGTAGTCGGAATCCAGATAAGAGGCGTCAGCCACGAATTCAGCGTTATAGAAGGCATCAAAGAGGATGTCGCGGAGATCATACTCAACCTCAAAGGTCTTAATCTCAAGGCGAAATACGACGACAATACCATTACCAAAACGCTTCGTCTTTCGAAGCGCGACGCGGGCGTCGTCACCGCGGCGGATATAGTGACCGACCCCGAGGTCGAAATACTCAATCCCGAGCTGTATATCTGCACGCTCGACGACGGCGCGAACCTCGATATGGAGCTTACCGTTGCAAAGGGACGCGGATACGTTGTCGCGGGACACCTCAGAGATCTCGGCAAGCCCATCGGCTATATCCCCATCGACGCGATATTCACGCCGGTCAAAGCCGCAAGCTATGCGGTCGAAAACGCGCGCGTAGGTCAGAGCCTCGATTACGACAAACTTACTATCAACGTAAAGACGGACGGAAGCCTGTCCGCAAAAGACGTGCTTTCGCTTGCCGCGCGCACTATCGACGATCATATCAGACTGTTTGCAAATCTGTCCGATATGTTCGCGGGAATGGATATTCTCGTGTCCCGCCCCGAGGACAGACAGCAGAAAGTGCTCGAAATGAGTATCGAAGAAATGGATCTGTCCGTGCGCAGTTACAACTGCCTGAAGCGTGCCGGTATCCACACCGTGGAAGATCTCACGAAGCGCAGTGAGGACGATATGCTCAAAGTCCGTAACCTCGGCAGAAAGAGTCTTGACGAGGTAATCGCAAAACTGAGAAGCTACGGTCTCGATCTCAGATCGAATGACGACTGATCGCGGTCGGATTTAGAAAATCATAAGGAAATTACGATATTATGGAAAACAGAAAATTAGGCAAAGCTACCGATAAAAGAATGGCGCTTCTTCGCGGTCAGGTGACCGATCTTCTTTGGTACGGCAGAATAGAAACCACTTACGACAGGGCTAAAGAAGTACAGAAGATGGCGGAAAAACTTATTACCAAAGCCGTCAACAGCTATAAGGACACCGTAAAGAAAGTCGAAACCCGTCAGCGCAAGAAGAAGGACAAGAAAGGCAACGTGACCGTCGAGGAGTATAAGATCGAACTTATCAACGACGGACCGACCAAACTTGCCGCACGCCGCGCTATCATGAGAGTGGTTTACGACGCGCAGGAAACGAAAGCGTTTGCCGAGTCGAAATCGGCATACCGCGTCCGCGTAGGCAAGATTCGTCATCCGCTCGTCGAAAAGATGTTCAACGAGTATGCGCCCAAGTATGACGCGCGCGCGGACGAAAAGGGCACCAAGGGCGGTTATACCCGCGTTCTCAAGAACGGTTTCCGTCGCGGCGACGCTGCGGAAATGGCGATAATCGAACTCGTCTGATAAGTTTTTTAATCAAATTCTAATCTGTAAAAAAGGAGCTTCTTTTGACAAGTCGCTCCTTTTTGTTATATACTGTAAGCGTAAAAAGAAATCCGTCCGTTTAATGCGTCGCATATGCCGCGCTTGAAAAAATTTCGGATTTTATGACGGGAACGCGAATAAATAACGTGAAATCTGTCTATGATTACTACGATAAAAAAATAAATCGGGTATTCTTGCTCCGTGGCAAGTCACGGGCGCGCGAGCTTTGCTCGCTTTCCGCCGCAAGCGGCGGGGCAAAAACACCATTTGTCGTCGCATTTTTGCCCTTAAAATCAAGCGAAAATGTCCCTCGAAAAAAACGGAACAATAAGGAGTTTTTCTGATGATTTGCAGAAATTGCAACAGCGAAATAGGTTCGGCTACGTTTTGTCCGAATTGCGGCGCGCGCGCAGGCAGCGTTCAATATTGCAACGCTTGCGGCGAACCCGTGCCCGCGGGAGCGCATACTTGTCCGAACTGCGGCAAACCCGTGCCCGCGGTTAAGTCGCGCGACGGTTCGCTCCGTCGCCGTCAACGCCGCGACGGAGAAGTCCGCACCGGGTTTCAGACGCTCGTTTGTCTGATTTGCGGAATAGCCGGACTGGTACTTCTCGGCGTGATAACTTATATTACGCTTATGGGCAATCTGTTCGTGGCGAATCTCGAAACGGGCGCGCAGGTAATGAATCCGCTCGACCCGGTAGGAAACGAACTTAAGGACGGATCGTTCGCATTGGTGTCGAACGTCGAGGCGTTCATAAATTATTTTATGGCGTTGCCCGAGCGTTTTACGGTGGGATTTTCCGATCCCGAACAGATACTGCCCGGCATAGGCGGCGTGATAGGAATAGTCCCCGAAGTGCTCATGGTCGCATTGCTTCTTATCTCGGTCGTGATAACGGCGCTTGCGACCGTAGTCGCGGTATTCCGTTTCATTATCGGAATGTGCTCCAAGAGATATTTCACTCTCGTTTCTCCTCTCGCCTGGGTGCTTTCCGCTCAGCTCATGCTCTATCTCGTTTGCGTTTTCCGCGGACTCGGCGGTTGGCTGTCGTTGTCCTCGGGCGTGATGCTCAATCTTCTGCTTTCGGCGGGCGGAGTAGTGATATGTATAGTAAGCAATATCCTTTTCGCGGGCAATCGGTTCCTTAAGGTCGGCAGCGCCGTCAAATTCATATCGAATGCAGGCATTGTTGCGGGCGCCGTAGTTTCGCTTTTCGCTTTTCCCATGGCGATTACTTCGGTATGGGACGCCTCGCTCGGTAACGAATTGCTTAACGCCGTTATTGGTTACTTCTATATGGGCGAGCTCACAATGCCGAATTTCGCCATTATCGCCGCTTTGCTGTTGCTTATCGTCATATATATAGTGACGTTGCCGAAGTTCGTACGCGTAACTGTGACCAGGCTCGGAAAGACGTTCAAATTCGACGGGTATGAGGATACCGGTTTCGTAGGTAAATCGATAATACACCTCGTAAGCGTATTACTCGTTCCCGCGGGCGCGATCGTATACCTTATGATGTTCGGCGGCGCGGATATGTCTGCGGTAAATACCGGGTTGTACGTGTTTGCGGCAGGCGGCGTAATATCGCTCGTCAGCGCGATCGTGAACAGAGTGTTCCTCAATAAAGATCAGCTTGCGTAAAAAATTTTGAAAAACGACGTAAAACAAGCTTTGCGAATATATTCGCAAAGCTTGTTTTTTATTATTATATTTATTTTACGATATTACGTTTCGGTGCGTCTATGTATAGATAGACGTACCGTTTAGCACGAACAAATTGATAAATTTTTTGCATAAGAATGCCGAAACAAGGAGGCTGTTATGGAAAAGAAAAACATCGTACGAAAAAAAGCGGATACCGAAAACAATAATTTATTTATGAGAAACGTATGGATGGCGGCGCTCGTCGTATTTGCCGTTCTGGCGTTTGTTTTCTTCTCGACTGCGTTTATTTCTTACCGCGCACCGCTCGATGCGACGGCGGTTGTGGAAAACATACCCGAAGCGGAAGGGCTGTTCAACCGCAGAGGGCGCAAAAAGAGCGACGGTTACGACCCTGACAATTTCTATAATTTCTTCGACGAGCAGGAAAAGAAGGATAAATAACATAACAAGCCATATCCCCGAAAGTTATGCGAAACTTTCGGGGATATGTTTTTTATTCGGGCTTTAACGCAAGGCGGTTCGGTTGCAAAATTCGCGGTTTATACGACCTTAAAGTGTTTGCGTTTCGTTTGTCAAAGTAGTATAATATTCAAGGTCATGGGAACTATCGAGAACAAGAAGGCGTATTTTGATTATGAAATAATCGAAAAGTTCGAAACGGGGATAGAATTGGTCGGCAGCGAAGTGAAATCGGTGCGCGCGGGGCACGTCAATCTCCGCGATTCGTTCTGCTTTGCGGAAGGCAACGAATTATTCCTGAAAAATTGCCGCATTTCGCCTTACGATAAATCCACGGCTTTTGCTCCCGACGAGCTTCGCAGTCGCAAACTGCTCATGCACAGGTCGGAAATCCGCAGACTTATAGGTAAATCGCGGGAAAAGGGTTGGTCGGTCATTCCCCTTCGTATGTATTTCAAAGGTCGGCTCGTAAAACTCGAGATCGCGCTTGCCAAGGGCAAGAAAACGTACGATAAGAAGCAAACGATCAAAGAACGCGACGTCGCCCGCGACATGGAGCGGCAGATACGTTCGTTAAAATAAAAGATAGGTGGGGAGAACTTAATCGCAATACATTTTTAAGTCGTGCCGCGTCGCATTATGCGGACACGAAAGGACAAAGGATATGTTTGACGGAGTTCTCGGTTTCGTGATGGCGCTTGCCATCGTAATGATCTCTACAAAACTGTGCGGTATGCTCGCGCGCTATTTCGGGTTGCCGCAGGTGCTCGGTTATATCGTCGCAGGTATTCTTATAGGACCCGCGCTTTTCGGTATGCTCGGCTTTTCGCTCATCGGTTTTCATGACGGCAATACGGCAAGTTTTATCGCGCTCGACGAGTTTTCGATAGACGGACACGATAATTTCACCGTGCTCGACGTATTTTCCAAGATCGGCGTAATAATCATCATGTTTTCCGCCGGTCTGGAGACCAACCTCGACGACTTGAAAAAGACGGGTCTGCTTGCGACCCTTGTCGCCGTTGCGGGCGTAGTAGTGCCTATGATACTCGGCACGCTCGTGTCGCTTCCTTTCCTTTCGAGCGGAGTTATCGGCGGGTTTACGGACGTTATACAGGGTGTGTTCGTGGGAACGATACTGACCGCGACGAGTGTTGCGATTACCGTTTCCGTACTTAAAGAATTAGGCAAAATAAATACTCGGATCGGCACGACGCTTGTGTCTGCGGCGATCATAGACGACGTCATAGGAATGATCGTGCTTTCGGTTGTTACGAGTCTCGGCACTTCGGGCGCGACGGACGCGGTCGGTTTCGACTGGTTCAAAGCGCAGTGGTGGGGAACGATTATAATGATAATCGCGTTCTTCGCCGTGGCTATCGCTTCCGGCATAGGTTTGCATTTCTTATTCCACTGGATGGATAACAAATGGCCGAATACGCACAGACTGCCCATACTCGGGCTTGCAACGTGCTTCGTTTATTCGTTCGTCGCCGAAGAAATATTCGGCGTGGCGGACATAACCGGCGCATATCTCGCGGGCGTGGTGCTTTCTACGGTCAACCGTATGGCGGCGTATACCGGACGCAAGATCGAAGTCAATAACTATATGATTTTCGGACCCGTATTCTTCGCCGCGATCGGAATAAATATGGATTTCGGCGGGCTGTCGGGTTGGCTCATACTGTTTGCCGCGGCGTTCGTATTCGTCGGCTTGCTCGGAAAGATCATCGGTTGCGGCGCGGTCATCAAACTGAACAAAGGCACGTGGCGCGAAGCGGGCATAACCGGCGTCGGTATGATGGCGCGCGGAGAGGTCGCTCTGATCGTGACGAACAAGGGGATCGAAGCCGGGATCATACCGTCCGATCTCATGATCATGACCGTACTTCTCATACTGTTCTCGTCTATACTGACGCCAATACTGCTCAAAAAACTTTTTAACGGTCACGTCGAACCGAAAGAGCTTTCCGAAAAAACCGTATCCGGAGCGGACGGCGATACCGAAGCCTACGCACGTAAGGAAGTTACCGACGACGCGTCGGGCGCGGCGAACGCCACAAACATGACGGCGGGAAATAATACGGGATTCGAAAGCAACGCGGAAAATAAATAGCGGTGGAATTGCAGAAAAACGACAAGATAGAAGCGACTATAGAGTCGCTCGGATACAGAGGCGAGGGCGTGGCGCGTATTCACCGCGTCCCCGTTTTCATTGCGGGCGCGCTTCCGGGCGAGCGCGTTCGCGCGCACGTTATTCTCGTCAAAAAAGATTACGCCGTCGCCAATCTCACCGAAGTCCTTTCGCCGTCGGCGGATCGCGTAACGCCGCGCTGTCCGCTTTTCGGCAGGTGCGGCGGGTGTACGCTTCAGCATCTGTCTTATTCCGCTCAGCTCGGATTCAAACGCGGCACGGTGACCGACGCGCTTAAAAAAATCGCGCATATCGATTTCCCCGTAAGCGAATGCGTGCCGAGCGACGGAGAGTACGGCTATCGAAATAAACTGTCGCTTCCCGTACGCCGCGGCAGAAACGGCGCGGACGTCGGATTTTTCGCGTATAATTCGCACAGAATAGTCTGCGCGGACGATTGCCCGCTACAGACCGACGGCGTTCGGGCGCTTATGCCGGAACTCCGCGAGCTTGCCGCGCGTTTCGTGCCGTATGACGAGGAACGGGGCATCGGAGAACTTCGGCATTTCGTCGTGCGCGATCTCGGCGGACTGTCGCTTACGGCGGTCACGACTTCGGACTCGGGAAAGAAACTTGTAAAAGCGGCGGAGGAACTCGGCGTAGAAGTCGCCGAGCTCTGGAATAACGTCAATCCGGGTCGGAACAACGTTATCATGGGCGAACGGACTACGCTCGTCGCGGGCGCACGCACTCCTGCGCGATTGCACGGCATGACCGTCGAAGTACACCCGAAAGGATTCGTTCAGGTCAACTCGTCTGTTGCGGACAAGCTGTACGACGCGCTTACGGAAAGGATCGGGGAAATAGTCGATACGATTATAGACGCGTACAGCGGCGGCGGAACGCTTACCGCCATGCTTGCGCCGTATGCGAAAAAAGTGATCGGAGTGGAGATCGAACCGAACGCAAGCGAGTCCGCGAAGAAACTCGCCGACGCGCTCGGACTGAAAAACGTGAAAAACGTCTGCGGCGACTGCGCGAAAGTCCTGCCCGGACTTGTGTCGGACAAAAATATAGGCAGGTCGCTCGTCGTGCTCGATCCGCCGAGAAGCGGTTGCGCGCGCGAAGTGATTTCCGCCGTCGACGCAAGCGGCGCCGAACGCGTGATTTATGTTTCGTGCAATCCGTCCACGCTCGCCCGCGATCTTGCGCTTATGGATAACTACGCTCCGACCGAAATAATTCCTTTCGATATGTTCCCTCAGACCCCCAACGTCGAGACGCTCGTCGTCTTATGCAGGAAATATTAACGGACTTTCGTGTATAAGGATGCGCACGTCGAGACATTGGTTATGTTTTCCGAAAAAATCGCTCCGAGAAAGACCGTAACCGAAAGAATGCCTCAAAGTTCGAAATTTTATAAAATAAGATCGGGGTTTCGAAAGGACGCGAATTTGCGACCTTTCGAAATAAACCGTAAGCCTTTACATCAATCTGCAGATGTTGCAACCGATAACGTTGCCGAGGAAGGACGCGATAAGCGCGAGCGGAATGGCGTAACGCAGGTTTTTGATGTTCGACTTGGAAAAATATATCGCGGAGACGTAGAACACCGTTTCGCTCGAACCGTAGATGACCGACGCGCACCGTCCGATGATGCCGTCCGTGCCGTAAACTTCGTATATGTGTTCGAGCACCGACAGACTGCCCGCGCCGGACAGCGGTCGGAGCAGTAGGAGCTCGGTGCATTCGCGCGGAATGCCGACGAACTCGAGCGCGGGCGCGAGGAATTCGCTGACCGCGCCGCTTGCGCCGCTGACGCGGAACACTTCGCAAGCCACCATTACGACGAGCAGATACGGCAGGACGCTGGTCATAAGCTCGATTGCGCCCGCCGCGCCTTTTACGAACGCCGAATAAGCGTTCTTTTTTTTGAGCAGGGAAATCAGAAGTACGGTTATGAAAATAAGCGGGACTATGTACAGCGTCATTTTACACTCTCCCGAAGCTCGAGTTTTTTCTTTTTTCCGAAAACTAATTTTCCCGAAAGTTTATCCGAAATCGTCGCCCATACTTTGACGCCTATTATGCCGAACACGGTGCTTAATACGGTTGCGACTATGCAGGGGAACAGAAAGTCCGCGGGATTGGCGGAACCGGCGGCGGCACGCATACCTATAACGGTGGACGGAAATATCTGCAGGCTCGTCGCCGAAATCACGGTCAGCATAATCATATTCGTCGAAGCCTTGGACGGATTTTTTTCGTTCGGCTTCATGCTTTCCACCGCGCCTATGCCCATGGGCGTTGCGGCGTTGCCGAGCCCGAGCAGGTTCGCGCTTATGTTCATCGAAACGAATTTTTCGGCTTCTTCGCTTTCCCCGGGAAAGAGTTTGCGTACGAGGGGTCGGAGCAGCTTCGCGAGTTTGTCCGCTATGCCCGTTTTTTCGAGTACCTCGAACAGTCCGAGCCATATACCGTACAGTGCGACGAGGTTGAGGGCGAGCGCGACCGAGTCGTTTGCGCCTTTTATCATCGCCACGGTCGCCGCCCACGGATTAGTAAATATCAGCACGGTAATCGATACGAGCATAAAAATTATCCATATGGTACTCATATCAATAAATTATGTTTGCATTTCGTGAAATATTATTGTATAATATATCGGAAAAAACGTAATACCGTTTCGGAGGCGGCTTTGAACAAGAATAAAAAAACTTTTTATATAACCACGCCCATATATTACGCAAGCGGCAATCTGCATATAGGTCACACCTATTCCACCGTGGCGACCGACGCCATAGCGCGCTATAAGCGTATGCAGGGCTATGACGTATTCTATCTGACGGGTACGGACGAGCACGGACAGAAGGTCGAAGAAAAAGCGGCGGCGGCGGGAAAAACGCCGCAGAAATTCGTCGACGATCTCGTTGTCGGAATAAAAGATCTGTGGAAACTCATGGATATTTCGTATGACAAGTTTATACGTACGACCGACGATTATCATAAAAAAGCCGTGCAGAAGATTTTCAAAACTCTGTACGACAAAGGCGATATTTACAAGTCGAAATATAAGGGCAAGTATTGCAGACCGTGCGAGTCGTTCTGGACGGAAAGTCAGCTTGTTGACGGCTGTTGCCCCGATTGCGGCAGACCGGTGGAGGACGCGGAGGAGGAATCGTATTTCTTCAGACTTTCCAAGTACGCGCCCGAAGTGCGTAAACTTCTGACCGAAACGGATTTTCTTCAGCCGCAGTCCCGCGTCAACGAAATGGTCAATAATTTCATAGACAAGGGCTTGCAGGACCTTGCCGTGTCGCGTTCGACTTTTAAGTGGGGGATACCCGTCCCGTTCGACGACAAGCACGTGATATACGTGTGGATCGACGCGCTGTCGAATTATATAACGGCGCTCGGTTACGGACAGGACGACGACGCGAATTTCAAGAAATACTGGCCGGCGGACGTGCACGTAGTCGGGAAAGAGATCGTGCGTTTTCATTCGATAATCTGGCCGGCTATTCTGATTGCGCTCGGCGTACCGCTCCCGAAAAAAGTTTTCGGTCACGGGTGGATTAAGCTCGGCGGGCAGAAAATGGGAAAGAGCACGGGCAACGTGGTCGATCCGTATATCCTTGCCGGGCGTTACGGCGTGGACGCGCTCCGTTATTTCCTGCTTTCCGAAATGCCTTTCGGTTCGGACGGCGACTTCTCGAACGAACTTCTCGTAAAAAAAATAAATTACGATCTCGTCAACGACTTCGGCAATCTCGTCAAACGCACGCTTGCGATGAGCCGTCAGTATTTCGGCGGAAAAGTGAGCGCGGACGGCGAGGCGGCGGACCCGGACGGCGATCTTACCGGAATGATCGACGCGCTTCGCGGAATCGTGGACGGCGATATGGATAAACTCATAGTAAACAAAGCGCTCGAAGATATTTTCACGCTTATTAAGCGCGCAAACAAATATATCGACGAAACCGCGCCGTGGGTGCTTGCCCGCGACGAGTCGAAAAAGCCCCGGCTTATGCGCGTGATGTACAATCTGCTCGAAACGATCCGCGTATGTTCGACGTTGCTGTTGCCGTTCTTCCGCAACGGACCGGGCAAAGCGCTCGTCGCGCTCGGACTCGGCGTTCCCGAAGTTTTCGGCGAAACAAAGTACGGCGAAGTCGAAGAATACGAAACGCGCGAAGCCGAAACGATATATCCCAGACTGGACGTAAATAAGGAGCTTAAGGAATTGGACGAAATCGCCGCAAAGAAAGCAAAAGAAGAAAATAAAAAAGAGAATACGGACGTGGATAACAAGCCGCTTCCGCCTATTACGATAGACGATTTCTGTAAACTCGATCTTCGCGTTGCCGAGGTCGTTGCCTGCGAACGCGTGGCGAAGTCGGATAAATTGCTCAAAGAAACGCTCAAAGTCGGCGACGAGATCCGCACCGTATGTTCGGGTATCGCGAAGTATTATACCCCCGAAGAAATGGTCGGTAAAAAAGTAGTGCTTGTCGCGAACCTTCCGCCGCGCAAAATGTGCGGCATAGAAAGTCAGGGTATGCTTCTGTGCGCCGAAAAGGACGGCAAAGTCATATTGCTTTCGCCCGAGAGCGACATCGACAGCGGCGCTATTATCGGATAGAACGGCTTATAAGCCGCGCAAATTTTGCGCGGTTTATAGCCGTCGAAATACAGCGTTGCGCTGCGGACGCGCGCTTCGGTTATGCTTTGTTAGGACGGGCATACATCGCGAAATAATGCTTCACGTTGCGGCAACCCTCGGTCATGTACGAAAATGTACAATCCCATCGCCTTCTAAGGCGTTTGCCTTGTCTTACGCGCGTCTGTCCGTCCCTGCGACTTTCGATAGTACAATCCCTCGCGCCCGCCTTGCGTGCCTTGTCTTTCTCGGCTCTGAGCCGCGCAAATTATTCATCATAGTTTGTAAAAATTTTCAGTTTCTTTCTCTGTCATTTCGATCAAGTGCGTGAAATCGTACCACTCATGTCATTTCGACCAAGCGGCGAAGCCGCGCGCGGAGAAATCTTCTATAAATAAAGTCCTAAAAAACATAAAGATCTCTCCGCTTCGCATACGCTCCGGTCGAGATGACAAGAAGAAAACTTGATTTTACATAACGATGACAAGAAATAAACTTGATTTTACTTAACATAGCTTTAATAAATATGGAATAAAGATAAGCAACAAAGGATAGAAGTGTAACATTACGGCAACAACGAGGAGAATACACTACACGTGCTGACTTTATTCGCTTCCCTGCAGAGGGAAGTCGCCAAAGGGGGTTCGGGGAGGGCACCCGAAAGTGTCCCCGACTTGTTGCGCGGCTTATAAGCGGCGCGATAGTTCGTCAGCCGTCGTTTTGTCCTCGGTTACGTACGTATATGTACGCGCCCTTCGGACAAAACTCGGACTTCCTGCTCTCGCTTGCTTCTAAGCCGCGCAAATCGCTCATCGTCGCTTATACACGAAAAAGCGTAAAATACACGAGCTTAAGCTCAATATTGTATCGCACCTCGCGCGGAGTTTACACTATAAAATAAAAAAACTCATTAAATATCTTAAACGTGTCTACCCGTTCTTGCAACTTGGAAGAATACAATCCCTCGGGTTATCCTCGCGTTCCTGCTCTCGCTTGCTTCTGAGCCGCGCAAATCACTCATCATAGCTTGCGCACGAAAAAGCGTAAAAAATATAAACTTACAGCTTGATATTGCGTCGTATCTCGCATAGGCGTACACTATAAAATAAAAACCCAATTAAAAATATATATTATAAAAATCGAGCGCAAGTTTGAATTGAAACTTGCGCTCGATTTTATACTGTTAAAAATATTTTATTTATCATTAAGATTCTTTTATTCTTCGAGAAGAATTTTGATTGCGCCCTGTTTGGTCTGGCATACGGGGCATTCCGTCCACGCCTCTTTGCTCGTCGCTTCGTATCCGCAGTCCGCGCATTTCCATTTGACCGGCTTGTCTTTTGCGTACATCGTTCCGCCTGTCAGCTGGTTGTGCAGATCGGTGAAAAGCATATGATGGCAGTTTTCGATTTTGGACAGATTATTGAACAGTCCCGCAATATCGTGAAAACCTTCGGCTTCGGCGGTGCGCGCGTATTCGGGATAGATTTTTTCCGATTCGAATTTTTCGTCCTCCGCCGCGAACTTCAGGTTGTCTGCAAGGTTCCATTTCTGTTTGAAAGGGTAACCCGACGCGATGTCGATGTTCGGGATCTCGTTTTTAGTCGCGGTCTGAATAAAAGTATACAGCATACGCGCATGATTGAATTCCTGCGTAACGACGTTGTCGATCAGCTTCGCCATATAAGTGAATCCTTCCTGACGCGCGCCGTACGACATGAACACGTATCTCGTGCGTGCCATGGTTTCGCCCGCATACGCTTTCGCGAGATTTTCGTAAGTTTTGCTTTTTATGAGTTCCATAAAATTCCTCCGTGGCTTAGTATGTTACGCATTTTTCCGATTATGCGTAAACGCCGTAGGTTTCGAACATAATACTTAAACGGAGGCAATGAAAATAAAATGCAGAAAATCAATCCCAAAAAAGTGGGCATAATCGGCTGCGGCTTCGTGGGCTCGGCGACGGCGTTCGCGCTCATGCAAAGCAGTCTGTTTACCGAAATTTCACTGATAGACGTCGACGAGGGAAAGGCGGAGGGCGAGGCTCTCGATATATCGCACGGTTCGTGCTTCGCCGACGCGACGCGTATTTATGCGGGGACTTACGACGACATAGTGGATTCCGCGGTCATAGTACTGACCGCGGGCGCGAATCAGAAAGAGGGCGAAACGCGGCTCGATCTCGCCGCAAGAAACGTCGGTATATTCCGTCAGATCCTGCCCGAGCTGTCGTCGCGCTCGTACGGCGGGGTCCTTCTCGTCGTGGCGAACCCGGTGGATATTCTTACGCGCGCGGCGGTGACTATCGGCGGATTTCCGTCCTGCCGAGTTTTCGGGTCGGGTACGGTGCTCGATACGGCGCGGCTTCGCAGCGAGCTGTCCGCATACCTCGGCGTAAGCAGTCGGAGCGTGCACGCTTACGTGATAGGCGAGCACGGCGACAGCGAGATCGTCGCCTGGAGTTCGGCGAACGTGTCCGGCGTTCCGATCGATACGTTCTGCTCGCTTCGCGGACGCGGCAACCCGGAAGATGCTATGCGTGAGATCGGCGAACGCGTGCGTAACGTCGCGTACGAGATCATCAGACGCAAAAAAGCGACGTACTACGGAATAGCCATGTCGGTGCGCCGTATATGCGAAGCCGTAGTGCGCGACGAAAAAGCGGTGCTGCCCGTGTCGTCGGTGGGCGGTATATTCGGCGACGTTGCGTTGAGCCTTCCGGCGGTCGTCGGCGTAAACGGGGTGGAAACGCGCGTGCCGTTGTCGTTGTCGGATATGGAAAAGGCGGCGCTCATGTCAGGCGCGGATACTCTGCGCGGAGTGATAAAAGAACTCGGTATCTGACGCGCGGTCGATTTTCGGCGAAATAAAGGGAAACCGTCGCAGTACTTTGCAAAAACCGCGCGACGCGCGAAAAATGTTCTGTATTGACGAAACCGTCATAGTATGCTATAATACAACCGTATTTTACCGTTTTCGGGAGCGTAATATGAGTGACGTAACTACAGGTTACGCTACGTTTGTTACAGGTTACGCCGACAGTATTGATTTTGCGGCGATCGGTAAGTTATAATATACGGCAAAGGAAAAGGAAATGAAATAATCATTCGGAAGGTGGAATATGGTGAGCATAGCCGTGGTGGAAGACGACGAGAAGCAGATCGAGCAGACAGAGCGTTATATCCGCGATTTCGGGAAAGAAACGGGGCAGACGTTCAATGTGACCGTTTTTCGCGACGGGCTTGCGCTTCTCGACAGATACAAACCGATCTACGATATAGTTTTCATGGATATAGAAATGCCTGATCTGAACGGTCTGGATACGGCGAAAAAATTGCGCGAGCTCGATTCCGCCGTTATAATCATGTTCATGACGAATATGCAGCAGTACGCGATAAGAGGATACGAAGTCGAGGCGCTCGATTATATGGTCAAGCCCGTCGGCTATTTTACTTTCGCGCTCAAACTCAAAAAGGCGATAAAAAAGCTCGGGAGATCGGCGGAGGCGTTTTTAAGCATTCCGCAGGAGAACGGCATAATGCGTCTCGAAACCTCGCGTATAAGATATATCGAAGTCATAAATCATCGGCTCGTATACCATACCGACGACGGGAAGTACGAGGCGCGCGGATCTCTGACGGAAACCGAAAACAAACTTGCGCAGTACGATTTTTCGCGTTGCAATCATTGTTATCTCGTTAATTTGCGCGCAGTACAGGGCATACGCGGGAACATGGTCGTGATCGCGGGCGAAGAACTTCAGATCTCGCGCCCGAAACGTAAGGCGTTCCTCGACGATCTTGCGAATTTCCGCGGCCGGGGGGGGGTGTAAATATCTATGATCGTAATAGAAGCC
>CANDJX010000003.1 GCA_947385185.1 uncultured Clostridia bacterium | reverse complement strand
CCGAGTTTTGTCCGAAGGGCGCGTACATAAGCGTACGTAACCGAGGACAAAACGACGGCTGACGAACTATCGCGCGGATTAAATACCCTCGAGCTATGATGAGCGATTTGCGCGGCTTAGAAGCAAGCAGGTCGAGGAACGCGCGGATTTTGCGAAGGGATTGTACAATGACGTACATGACCGAGCAAAAACGTAAGCGTGACGATGAGATGCGCAGCTTATAAGCCGCGCAATCACATGGGACGATTGCAATACATAGTCTTATAAATCTTCGACGTCGAGGGCGTGAGCACGAAATAATCGTGCGAAAGAAGCGTTTTCGCGTCGTATGGGAAATACGAGCAGAATTCGCGAACCAGGGGTTCGAGTTCGGATTTATCGACGACTTTTTTCGATTCGACCTGCGCGGGCAGATCGGCGGGGACGAAGCGCGAACGGACGTAGATTTTTCCGCCGTGCATACCCGTCGCGATAAAATCGCCTACGCACTGTTTGTTCTCGCTCCCGATACCAAGCACGACAATGACGCCGCCAGCCTGATATTCGCCGAGGTAAGCTCCCGCCGAGCCGCCGATCACGATCGCCGGAACGTGCTCGCCGTACTCTTTCATGTGTATGCCGACGCGATAGCCCGCATAGCCTTGCACGAATATCTTTCCGTCGCGCATACCGTAGCCCGCGGTGTCGCCGCAATTGCCGTGAATTACGATCGTGCCCGCGTTCATAGTATCGCCAAGCGCGTCCTGACCGTTGCCGTTCACTTCGATGGCGCAGTCGTTGAGGTATGCTCCGAGCGCGTTACCGGGGATCCCGTTGATTTTTATGCGTTTGCCTTTCGCGCCCGCGGCAACGTACCGTTGCCCCATAACATTGTCTATTATTATATCGCGTTCCGGGCACTCTTTGACCAGTCTGTCCAGCGTCCGATAGTCCATGCCTTTTGCATCGATAACCATATTATTCTCCTTATTTGCCGAGCACGGCGCGGACGTAATCCATGCCGAGCGCGCCGAGCGCGGGCTGCTTTATCATCTCCTCGAAATCCACGTTGCTCACGGGCGTGCGCTTTCTGATCATGTCGGTAAGAATCCCCGCTCTGTCGTAACCACCGATGAGTATAAAGCCCGTAAGCCGATCGTCCTTGACGAAGAACCTGCGGAACGCTCCGTCCGCATTCGCGGTAATCGCGTCGCCGACGTAAGACCCAGCCGTTATCATATGAAGTCCGAGAAATCCGCCCGCGTTGACGGGGAGATAATCGCGGCGGAACGTAACGCCCCCGCTCATGGCGTTGCCCGCCGTTTCACCCTGCAGGTATGCGTTCGGCTGAAGCGCGAGCATACGGGCGCACCCGACAGTCACGTCGTAAGACAGCGTGCAGTCGCCCGCCGCGTACACGTCGGGAAGCGTCGTAAGCTGAGTTTCGTCCACGACTATTCCTCTTATCGGTCTGCCCGTTTCGGTCGGTATTTCGACTGCGCCGCCAGCGTCCGCCACGAGCGATACGTTCGGGCGAACGCCGACGCTCGTTATAAGAATATCGAATTCTATCCGCCGCCCGCTTTTAAGCACGGCGGCGTTTTCTTCATACTCCGCAACCGAATCGGAAAGAAAGAATTCCATGCCTTTGCTTTCCAGATGCGCTCTGACTATCCCGCTCGCATCCGAATCGGTCACGGCGGGAAGCACTCTGTCCGCCATATCGACGACGGTTATTTTTCCGACCCTGCCGTACAGTCCTTCGGCGCATTTCAGACCGGTAAGCCCCGCGCCGATTATGAGCGCACGCTTATCCGCACCGACATGTTTCTCGATCGCGAGCGCGTCGGAAAGCCGAATAAAAGTGAATTTGTTCTTTACTCTGTCATAACCGGGAGTGGGCGGAACGAAAGGCGACGAACCGGTGGCGACGAGTAATTTGCCGTAAGCGTATTCTTTCCCGCCCGCCGTAACCGTCTTTGACGTCGGATCGATTTTAGTTATCGCCGCGCCGAGCTTGAGCGTTACGTTATTGTCCTTATAAAAATTCCCGCCGCGGTAGCTCATTTTATCCGTCGAGGTTTTCCCCTCGAGATAATACGAGATGAGCGGTCTGCCGTAGCACGGGAATTTCTCGTCGGTAAATACCGTTATGCTTCCCGTTTTATCGTTCTTTCTTATCGCTTCTATCGCGCCCACGGAGGAAACGCCGTTGCCTATGATTATGTATTTCATATCTTTTAGCTCCATAACAAATTTGTTGCCGAGGCCGCAGTCGCCTTGCAGGCGGGTAACAGGTGGCAGGTAGCCGACGGGCACGTAGTAAAACTACGTAACCGAGGAGACTTGCCGCACGTAGCCCGCATCCGAGGATGAATACCGCTTCGGCTTTATTCCTCCTCGAAAACGATCGCGCCCGCCGGACAATGCGACACGCACTGCGGCGTATAATCTCTGCTCGCGCAAAGCTGACATTTTTTTATCGGCATACTTTCGCCGCCGCTTACGATACAACCGTAAGGGCACATCGCTATGCACGTATGACAGCCCACGCATTTGGCTTTGTCTATCCTTATCGCGCCGTGATCGTCACGCGACAGCGCGCCCGAAATACAACTTTTCATGCAAAGCGGATCGTCGCAATGACGGCAATTGACCGCGAAGTTTATCCCGCCCGCGCTTTCCACGCGAATGCCCGCGGGAGGCTTCGCTCCGCCGTCGAACGCGAACGGGAAATGCTTCTCGCCCGACGCCGAAAACACGCACCAATATTCGCACAGCCTGCAGCCCAGACACCATTCTTCGTTTACGTAAACTCTTTTCATGCCGCCCTCCTTATTCGCCCGCGTGCCCGATCCCGAGAATATCGAGCTCTTTCTGCGACAGTCCTATGCCGCGAAGCATGAGCCTGTTGCCGCGGAGAGCTTCTATCGAGTTGATGCCCATTCCGCCCATCATTTCCATTATTTCATGCGACCACGCCGTCACGAGATTGACGAGGCGTTTGTATCCTATGTCCGGATTGAGCCGCCGCACGAGCTCGGGCGACTGAGTGGCTATGCCCCAGTTGCACTTGCCGGAGTGACACGAGCGGCAAAGATGACAGCCGAGCGCGAGCAGAGCCGGGGTTGCTATGTATACCGCGTCCGCGCCGAGAGCGATCGCTTTGACCACGTCCGCGCTCGATCTTATCGAGCCGCCGACGACAATGCCGACGTTGTTTCTTATCCCCTCCTCGCGCAGACGGGAGTCGACCGAGGCAAGCGCGAGTTCTATGGGAATGCCGACATTGTCGCGTATACGCGAAGGCGCCGCGCCCGTACCGCCGCGCATACCGTCGATCGCGATCACGTCCGCGCCGCTCCGCGCGATCCCGCTTGCGATAGCCGCGATATTGTGAACGGCGGCGATCTTGACGATGATCGGTTTTTTATAATCCGTCGCTTCTTTTAAGCTGAACACGAGCTGACGGAGGTCCTCGATCGAATATATGTCGTGGTGCGGCGCGGGAGAAATCGCGTCGGCGCCCATGGGAATCATGCGCGTGCGCGATACGTCCGGACCGATCTTCTGCCCGGGGAGGTGTCCGCCTATGCCCGGCTTCGCGCCCTGCCCGATCTTGATTTCGATCGCCTGACCCGCTTCGAGGTAGTCGGCGTGAACGCCGAAACGTCCGCTCGCGACCTGAACTATGGTATTCGGGCTGTACTTATACAGATCCTCGTGCAATCCGCCCTCGCCGGTATTATAAAACGTGCCGAGTTCTTCCGCCGCGCGCGCAAGACACATATGCGCGTTTTTGGAAATAGAACCGTAGCTCATAGCCGAAAACATGATCGGCGTCTTAAGTTCGAGATTGGGGTACTTTTCCGTTTTTATCGAACCGTCCGCCGCGTACTCGATTTTTTCGGGTTTACGTCCGAGGAAAGTTTTGATCTCCATCGGCTCGCGTAAAGGATCGATGGACGGATTGGTCACCTGCGACGCGTTGATCAGAATTTTATCCCAGTATACCGGATAATCTTTCGGCGTGCCCATGGACGACAGCAGCACGCCGCCCGTGTCCGCCTGTCGGTAAATGTCGTATATGATCTCTTTGGTGTAGTTCGCGCTCGGCTTGAAACAATGATCGGTCTTTACGATCTTGAGCGCTTTTGCCGGACAGAGCGTAACGCAGCGATGGCAGTTCACGCACTTGGAATTATCCGCAAAAAGCACGTCGCGCTTTTCGTCGTAGACGTGGACTTCGTTCGCGCACTGACGGACGCATACTTTGCATTTGATACACAGATCTTTGTTCCTGACCACTTCGTAGTCGGGCTGAATATAATCGATCATTATCTGCCGCCCTCCTTATTGTCGAGTTCGACGATGACGGGCTCGCCGCCCGCGGGACTCCACGTTCTGTCCGGATCGGGACAGATCGAGCGTATCGCGCACTCCTCGCTCGAGATATAAGTCACGTCGTCTTTTTCCGCCGCGACCATACTGCGGAGCTTGAGTCTGTCGTTGAGCGCCATCATTCCGCCCGAATAGCCGAGGATGATCGAGAACGGACCGGTTATGAGGAGCGACGCGTACATATTGCGAAGCGTAGTCAGTTTTTCGCGCTCGGGTGCGTCCATGCGTTCGATCTGCGACCAGAACGGCGGGGCAATGACCTTCGCAACGTCGGGCAGTTTAAGCCCGCGCTTGCGGTGCAGATAATCTATGATGTAAGTAATGACTTCGGTATCGGTCAGAAGCGTGCATTTATACCCGTAAATTTCCATGAAACGGCGGTTCGCGTCGTACGACGAGATTTCTCCGTTATGCACGACGGTATAGTTCAGAATATTGAACGGGTGCGCTCCGCCCCACCAGCCGGGAGTGTTCGTCGGGTATCGCCCGTGCGCCGTCCAGCAATATCCCTTATAGTCGCCGAGGCGGTAGTATTCTCCGACGTCCTCGGGAAATCCCACGCCCTTGAACACGCCCATGTTCTTTCCCGACGAAAAAACGTACGCGCCCTTGATTTTCGTATTGATATGTATGACCGACCGGCACACGTATTCTTCTTCGTCGAGTTCGGTATGCGCCGCTATTTCGGGCTGAAGTTTTCCGAAATAGCGCCAGATGAGCGGCGCGCCGCTTATGCCGTACACTTTGCGCGTGGGAATGCGCTCCATATTCGAAACGTCGAATCGGAGCTTTAAGAAACTTTCTGCGTCCTCCCGCGCCTTTTCGTTATCGTAAAAGATGTGGAACGCGTAATGATCGGCAAAGTCGGGGTATATTCCGTACCCCGCGAATCCGCCGCCCAACCCGTTCGATCGGTCGTGCATATACGCCATGGCGTCCACTGCGTCGACTGCGGGAAGCGCTTTCCCTTTTCTCGAGAAATAGCCGCATATCGCGCAACCCGAGGGGATCCTTACGTTTCCCTCTCTGTTCTTTTCCGCGACCTCGGCAAGCCTTTGTTCGATTTCGTCCATATTGCCCTCTTGAAATATTATTCCTTCTTCGTCTTATTAAACAAAAAAGGCGCACGGAACGGCTTATGCCGTACCGACGCCTTTGTCGTTTACCGCTCTATAATATATTCTGCGCGTTCGTTTGTCAAGCGATTTCGAGCATTTTCGCGAAAAAACCCGTACCGCTTTTTTATTTGCGTCCTAACCGACGCGCACAAGACACCATACCGATTTTTCCGGCACGGTCACGCGCCCGCTCAAAACCGCGAGCTCGGTATCTCCCGCCCTGTCGCCGCTCACCCTGAGCGACCACCGTCCTTCGGGCAGATCGATTTCGACGCCGCCGAGCGGATTGTATATAACGTACAGGCTTTCGCCGCACGCGTTGAGAGTATACGCGATCACGTCGTAGCGCAACCCTTCGGTAAAATTCGTCGCGTTCTCGATCTCGTCGGGGTCTGTAAGCCGCAACGCGGGATGAGCTTTGCGGAACTTTATAAGCCCTTTATAATAATCGCGCATGAGCGCCGCAGGCGACCCGGACGCGAGTTTTTCCCAATCGATATTGTTTATCGCGTCGGGCGATTTATAACTGTTTTCGTCGAACCCGCCGCCGCTCAGAGGCTTCGAGCGCAATAATTCTTCACCCGCCTGAAAAAACGGCACGCCCCTGCTCGTCATCACGATAGCCGCGCACATACGGTTCATTCTTATACGCACGTCGAAATCGGCGGCGCCGCACGACATCGCGAGTTTATCCCAAAGCGCGAGGTTGTCGTGCGCGGAAACGTAATTCACGACCTGCCAAGCCGCGGGCGCGACCCAGTGCGTATCGAAGTTCGGCGACGTTGCGCCCATGGACGAAAATTTGACGAGATTGACGTTTTCGTAAGCCTTGCCGTTGACGTATCCGCCCTCGCGCGCGTTGAACACCGCGCCTTTGACCGAATCGCGCATCACATCCGAAAAGACCGCGACGCCGCCCGCCGAGCCCGGGGTCGCCTCTATGCGTCCCGAATTCCATTTATTGCATTGCCGCGCGCCGTCGAGCGACGTCGCGCCGCCCACCCAGCCTTCGCCGTAAATAAGCATCATCGGATCGGACTTATGCAAGGTACGCTCTATAAGCGACATCGTTTCGACGTCGTGCAACCCCATAAGATCGAATCTGAATCCGTCCGCGTGATACGTTTTCGCCCAGTGCATGAGCGAATCGACGATGAAGCGGCGGCACATATACCGCTCGCTCGCCGTTTCGTTGCCGCAACCCGACCCGTTGGTAGGATTGCCGCGATAGTCGAATCTGTAATAATAATGCGGCACGGTCAGCGCGATCGGCGCTTCGAAATTATAAGTATGATTGTATACGACGTCGAACACCACGCCTATCCCGCGCCCGTGAAGCGCCTGCACCGCTTTTCTGAGCTCGAGCACCGCGGCGCGTCCGTCGCGCGCGTCCGTCGAATACAAGCCCATGGGCGCGTTATAGTTCATGGGGTCGTACCCCCAGTTGAACATATCCGCGCGAGTCTGATCGACCGACGCATATTCCGCCGCGGGAAGGAGATGAACGTGCGTTATGCCGAGGTCGGACAAATAATCGAGCCCGACGCTCATTCCCGATTGATTTTTAAGCCCCGCTTCGGTAAACGCAAGAAATTTGCGCTTATTCGCGGCGTTCGTCTTGCCCGAAAAATCGCGGACGTGCACTTCCCAGATAACGGCGTCGGCGTATGTTTTCATATCGCGTTTCGACTTATACTCGTCGTGCTCGCGTTCCCAACCGTCGGGAGCAACGCCGCGGCTTAAGTCGGTAACCATACCGCGTTTACCGTTCAGTCCGGTGGCGAAAGCGTAAGGATCGACGGTTTCCGCGTCCGGACGTCCGTTATACGACATCGTATAGGTATAGTACATCCCGTCGAGATTTTCGCCCAGTCGGGCTTCCCACACGCCTTTTTCCCCGCGCGTCATAAGTCTGCCGCAAAGGTTCGGCGAGCCGTCGCCGCGGTCGTAAATATTCAGTCTTACGGCGAGCGCGAACGGCGCCCATACGCGGAATACGGTGACGTTGCCCTCGACTTTCGCGCCGAGCGGTCCGTCGTAATCGTATTTCGCTCCGAACTCTGCGGAATCGTAAATGCCGAGCGGTTGAGCCGCGATCGCTTTTTCCCCGATCGCAACGAAACAAGGCGCTTCGGGATTAAGCCGCGCGCCGAGCATGATGCGTATCTCTTGTCTGTCGTACGGGCTTACCGACACGCCGGACACGTCGAGTCTGACTCCGTCCGAATAGACTTCGAGCTCGTCCGCGTTCCCGTCTGCGGTAAAGCATACGATTTTGTCGTAATCCTCGATAAAAGCCTTGTCCTTCATTACCGTCCCTATCCAGCGTGATTTATCCGACGACGTTTACCGTAACTTTCGCGCTTACTTCGGGATGAAGTTTTACCGCGACTTTATAAGTGCCCGTCTGCTTGATCGGCTGATCGAGAACTATTTTCTTTTTATCCACGGCAACGCCGGCTTTTGCAAGCGCGTCCGCGATCGCCTGAGTATTGAGCGCGCCGAAAAGTTTCCCGTTCGCGCCTACGGTCACGGGTACGGTGATTTCGGTAGCCGAAAGCGCCGCCGCCGTTTCTTTCGCCGCGGCGAGAGCCTGAGCTTTTTTGTACTGTTCGCTCGAACGCTGAGCCTCGAGAAGATTCAGATTCTGAGCCGTTGCCGGCTGAGCGAGTTTATTTTTAAGCAGATAGTTGTTCGCATAACCGTCGGACACGTTGACTACGTCGCCTTTTTTGCCCGAACCTTTCACATCGCAAAGCAGAATTACTTTCATTATTATGCCTCAGACCTCCCGTCATGAAAAAATTTATCCCGTGATGAACTACTCTCAACGACTTTATCGATAGTTTATCATATAACCGAGAAGCGTGTCAAGAATGCGCGGCGTCGTTTACGGCGTTTTCGGATTTTTTCTTTTTGCGTCCGTCCGGTCTGGACTTGCTTATACCGTGCACGAGGCAGTACACCGCGGGGATAAGCGCGAGCGTGACGAGCGTGCCCACGACGAGTCCGCCCATAACGACGATGCCGAGCGGCTGCATGAGCTCGCTGCCCGATCCTATGCCGAGCGCAAGCGGAACGAGCGCGAGCACCGTCGTAAGCGTCGTCATGAGAATGGGACGGAGCCGCGTCTTGCACCCTTCGACAACGGCGGTATAATGGTCGAGCCCTTCGTCGTGCAATTGCTTGATTTTTTCGAGCAGGACTATGGCGTTGTTTACTATTACGCCCATGAGCATGATAAGTCCGACGAACGACACGACGTTCAGAGTCATGCGCGTGATCGCGATGGCTATAAACCCGCCCGTAAACGCGAACGGGATCGCGCACATGATTATGAGCGGTTTTACGACCGATTCGAACTGCGCCGCCATCACGCCGAAAAGCAGGAAGAACGAAACTATAAGCGCGACCACGAGCCCGTCGAACGCGTTATTGAGATACGACGCGACGCCGGACGCAACGTATTCGTATCCGCCCTCGGCGTACGTCGCGCCCGTGTCCGGATCGACCGAACCGAGAACGTCGTAAACCGCTTTTTCCATCATTCTGCCCGCCGTTCCGCTGTCCAGCTTATACACCTCCGCCGATACGGAAGCATTGTACTTGCCGTCGGTTTTCTTTATGACGGTATCGACCGTAACGATATTCACGGTCGCGACGTCGCGAAGCCTGACGATTTCCCCGTCGTAAGAGCCTACCTGAAAATCGCACAGTTCGTCGTACGACGATACGGCGTTATCCGCAAACGAAACCGTAACGACGCAATCCTTGCCGTCGAAAGTAACGGTCGCCGCGTCGTAACCCGCGAACCCCGCGCGGAGCGTCATGACGGTGGTCGCGTAATCTATGTTTTTGTCCGAAAGCGCGGTCATGTCGAAGTCTATATCGTATTCGAGCGAAGTGTTTTCGTCGCTCATCGAGCTTGTGACCGTTTTGAATCCCGCCGCTTTGAACTCGTCGCTTACGAACCTGTCGGCAAGCGTCCGTACGATCGTCGCCAGTTTTGCCGGATCGTCGCCTATGACGGTAACGGACAAATCGTTCATGCCGCCCGTCATCGTTTCCACAACACCGTCTATCTCGGTCACCGTCGCAGTCGCCGTATGCTTAAGCAGTCCGTCCGCGCGCGCTTTTTCGGTCACGTTGCGTATTTCTTCGGCCACGTCCTCGGTTTTTCTTTCCCCGTCGAGTTTGACGGAAACGGAGCCCGTATTGTTGAACGCGAGCAGTCCCTGCACGCCGACGGACACCGAAATGTTTTCGACTCCCTCGACCTCGCCTATCTTCTTCGCAAGCGCAGTCGCGTCCGTTTCCGCTTCGGTCAGTTCCGTCGAACCGTAATACCCCAGACTGACCTCGACGAGCCCCTTATCCACCGACGGCAAGAACTCCGTACCGGTGGTAAAAAGCAGTCCTATGCTCGCCGCAAACACCGCAAGCGCGACGAGCACGACTATCAGTTTTCTGTTTATGACGGAGGGCAGAATCTTCGAATACAACCGCGAAATCGCGTCCATGACGACGGGCTTGAAAAATCCGCCTCGTTTTTTGTCGGGTTTCGTCGAATTTCGTCCTGTGTTGTCGGGAACGGTCGGAACGGCTGCGGGTTTTGTCGGATTTTCTTCGCTTATGTCCGCAACAACCGAAACAGGCACGAAATTCGTCGTTTTTTGTTCCGTTTCGTCCGAAACCGTCGGAGCGGGCGCGGTTTCGCCCGGGGTTTCTATCGCGTCGATTCCGGTCGAATTTTTCCCGTCCGTGCGACCGACCGGCGCAAGATTGCCGCCGCGAAGCATACGCGTACCGCCCGAAAAGAGCGCGTAGAGCGTCGGAATCACCGTCACGGCGACAAGAAGCGAGAAAGTAAGCGACCAGATGACAGCCCACGCAAGGTCGGTGAATATTTCGGCGCACAGTCCGCCCACGAACAGAATGGGGATAAACACGCACACCGTCGTAAGCGTCGAGCCGACGAGCGCGCCCGCGACCTCACTCGTGCCGTTAATCGCGGCGTAAAAAGCCGAATCGCCGGCGTCCCGCCGCTTGGAGATCGCTTCTATGACGACGATCGAATTATCCACGAGCATTCCTATTCCGACCGCAAGCCCGCCGAGCGAAACCATGTTCAGCGTTATGCCCATTACGAACAAAAGCAGAAGCGCGGACAGCACGGAAAGAGGCATCGTCACCGAAATTATTACGGACGGCTTGATTTTTTTCAGAAAGAGGAATATGACTATTACGGCAAGACATCCGCCGATTATCATGCTCACGAGCACGTTCGACACCGACTCCGAAATAAACTCCGAATTGTCGTCGGTAAGCGCGATCGTATACGTCCCGCCGTCGGACATTTCCGCGATCACGTCTTTGACCGCGCGGACGACGTTCGTCCCGTTCGACCCGCTTGCGGCGAATATGGAAACTTTTACGCCCTGCACGCCGTTGTAGTACGCGTACGACGCATAAGACGGAACGTATCCTTCGTCGCCCGGACCGACGACGCGCGCAATATCCGACATCTTCACCGCGAGCGCGGAACCGTCCCCGAAATCGGTGGCGCGTATAAACGAAATCATTTCGTCCGTCAGTTTATAATCTATTATTCCCGCAGTGTCGAGTCCGTTGTACAGTTCGGACACCTGCGCGTCGGTCAGGTACCCGTCCTCGGGCTCGGCGGGCTTGGGGTACGCCGTCTTGTGCTCGAGAAGAAACGCGGCGTTCGCGTCGAACGATTCCGATCGAATGAATTTCATTCCCGTTTCGGTCATGATTACGGGATAGTCGGTCGCAACGTCGCTGCCGCGGAAAAGTTCGGCATAATCGGATTCGGTGATTTTTTCGTCGAAAAACCTGCGTTTGCCGATCACGGAAAGTCCGGAACGCGAAAAAGGAGCGCTTTCTTCGCGCATAGCCGCCGCGCTCTCCGCATCGCCCGCAAACGCCATAAAAACGGCAAGTTCGGCGTAATCGTCTTCGGTATAGACGTAATAAGGGTTCGAAACCTCGATGCCGCCTATTATCGTGCTCGTTTCCTTGCCGCGTTTGAACTCGACGAGCCTTGCAAGCCCCGCCGTTTCGCGGTCCTCCTCGGGCAGAAGCGCGTTCGCGGTATCCGCTTTCGCTTCGGCGCGCGCCATGAACAGCGTTTCCGCGCCCACGCTTATGCCGGCGTAATCCTCTACGTCCTCGAGATAATCGTATATTTCCCCGTCGGTCAGATCCTCCGTCGCGTCTTTGAGCGTAGAATAGTAATCCGAATGCATGAGCGAAAAAAGCGTCGCGTTCGGATACGACAAAAGCGAAACGTAATATTTATACTGCGCGTAATCGCGTATTACGGTTTTTTCGGTATCGGCGGCGTACAACCCGTCCATTTTTTCCATGGTCGGACGTACTACGTCGTTTACAGCCGCCGTAAAGCCCCTTATGTCCTCGTCCGTCGTTCGTTCGTAATATTCGGCGAGATTTTTCGCCGAGGACAGCGAAGCCGCGACGGACGCGGGAAGCGTCACGGGCAGAGCGCGGATCTCGTCCGTACTCTTTACTCCCGAAAGGTTGCGGAGCTGTATGCGTCCGCCGTCCGAAATCATATCGCCGAGCGGTATATCGTATTCTTCTCCGGCAAGGGACTGTACCAGTAAAAGCACGGCGCTTTCCATGCCGTTTATAGGCGTTATCGTAACGCCGTCCTCCGGTTCTCCGTCCGTCGTCACGCTTCCGACGCCCTCTATGCCGAGCAGACGGGACGCGAGTTCGTCGGCTTTCTCCGCGGCGTAAGGCACGTCGCGGTCGAACGTTTTGTCGCGCTCGTCGGTAACGTAGACCGTCGCGGTCGCCATGCCGTTCAGATCGACTGCGGAGAATTTGGGACGGTCGCAGCCGTCGGGCAAGGTTATGCCGTCCACGGCGTCCTCGACGAGGTCCGTTTTATCGTCCACGCTCACGCCGAAGTCGAAAGTAAGTATGACCGCCGATACGTTGTCGTATGAATAAGTATTGACCGCAGTCACGCCCGACACGCCCCGAACGCTCTCCTCGAGCTTACTCGTTACGGTGTCTTCGACCGTCGCCGCAGACGCGCCGGGATATGTAACGACCACGCTTATCATCGGGATCTGTATATCCGGAATAAGCTGCATGGACATATTCAACGTCCCGATCACGCCGCCGAAAAACAACAGGAGCGTCATCATTATTATCGTGACGGGATGTTTTATTATAATTTCCGTTAGCTTTTTCATATCGTTACTTTATTATATGTATTATCCGAAGATTATCAATCTTCTTTACAAATCGGCGAAACGCCGGTAAAACAGTTATAGCAATATCCGAAATTTTTATTAAGTCCCGTTGCGGGCAGTTTTTCGACGGGCAGGAACGCTATCGAGTCGCAACCGAGCCGAGCGCACATCTCCGCGTCCGTCTTGCCGCCGTAAGCGAACAGATTTTTGTCTTTCGGCATCTGCACGCCGAACGGGCACGAGCACACTATGCGCGGCGACGCTATGCGCACGTGAATCTCGGACGCGCCCGCTTCGCGGAGCTGACGTATCAGTTTGCCCGCAGTCTTGCCGCGGACGAGCGAGTCGTCCACGAGCACCACGCGCTTGCCCCATACGATCGGTTTCAAAATATTATATTTGAGATTTATCGCGATGTCGCGCCCGTCCTCCTCGAGCGAGAACAGATTGCGCGACGAAAATTTGTTTTTTATTATGCCTGCGCGGAGCGGGATCCCGCTCGCGCGCGAATACCCCTGCGCGAACGACGTGCCGCCGTCCGGAATACCGAACACCACGTCCGCTTCGACGGGCGCTTCCTTTGCGAGCAATTCGCCCGCCTTTTCGCGGATCGTATATACCTCGTTGCCGTCCAGAACCGAGTCGGGACGCGCGAAGAAAATGTATTCGTAAACGCAGAGCGAAGTTTCTTTCCCCGTGAACGTATCGTAAGACCGTACGCCGGTAGCGTCCACGCGTATAAGCTCGCCGGGTCTGACGTCGCGCACGTAAGCGGCGCCTATAGCGTCGAGCGCGCAGGTTTCGCTCGCGAAAATAACCGAATCCCCGAGCTTACCCATGACGAGCGGACGGAAACCGTGCGGATCGCGGCAGGCGATGAGTTTTTTCGGCGACATGAGCACCATGGAATACGCACCGTCGATCTTGCTCATGACCTCGAGCATGGATGTTTCGGCGGACGGGCAATGCGTGCGCGCTCTGGCGAGCAGGTGCAGAATGACCTCTGTGTCGCGCGTGGACTGAAAGATCGCGCCGTCGTCCTCGAGCGCGCTTCTGAGCGCGTCGGCGTTCATGATCTTGCCGTTCTTCGCAAGGCTGACGGTACCTTTGGAGTATCTCGTCGTAATAGGCTGAATGTTCTCGCGCAGATCGATCCCGAAATTATACCTTACATGACCGACGCCGATATTTCCTTTGAGCGTACCGAGCACGTCGGCGTCGAAAACATCGTTGACCAGTCCGTTGTCCTTGTGCGACGACAGCTTGTACTTATCGTTCGTGATGATGCCGCAACTTATATGCCCGCGGTGCTGAAGCGAAAAAAGTCCGTAGCATATATTCTTCGCCACGTCGCCGCCCGCGCGATCGAAAATGCCTATTACGCCGCATTCGTCTCTCATGTTGTCCGGAATTTCCATGCTTTATGCCTCCGCGTAAAAGTATACAGAAATCAACGCAAAAAGTCAATAAAAAAGACCCCGCGGTAAACCGCAAGGTCAAAGTGAGGTATATTTGTTTTATCCTATTCCGAAGAACCGTTCAAAGAATTGCAAAAGCCGTTCCGTAATCGTTGCCTTTTTCTGTTCGCGTTCTCCGCCGAATCTCGACATAGGCGGCATTATTCTGTCAAGGTCTGTTCCCGTCGTTTTCATTATGCCGTCGCGGAAAGAATAATCGATAAACTTTCGTGTTTCGGTATCTTTCAATCTTTCTTCGGAAATAATCGCTGCAAGCTCTTCTTCTTTCTTTTTAGCAACAAATTCTTTCCATTCAAGCAAAACGTCGTCCACGTCGTTGATACCGGCAATAAAGTTTTCAATAAGAGCTTTTTTACTACGCAGTTCCAAACTCGAATCATTTCATTATAACATATTTATAGTGAGTTTCAATAGCATTTTAATTGAATTTAGACAAAATATTTATTTGTTTTTATAATAATCAAAAAGACGAAACTATAATATTCGGTTTCGTCTTTTTGATTATTATAAAATCATTATAATTTTACTTGCTTTCTCTGCCGATCAGGGTCAACGTGCCGTCTTTGCCGAGATAGTAACGCTCGTAACGGTCGGAATACTCGTATACAAGCACGTTCGGTTCTTTGCGCGTACGGAAAATTTTTGGCTTTTCTTCGGCGCGGCGGGAATAATCTTCCACGCGCGGAGAATCGGGCTTGGCGATATTGGACGGCTGAACGTAAGGCGAAAATCCGCCGGACGCGGGCTGCGAGCGTTCCGCAGTCGAAACCGGAGCGGACGAAAACGACGAATACAGCGCGTCGTGCGCGTTCTCTTTCGTGCCGTAATACTTGTTCAGATTGTCCGCGTCGTTGCCGTACAACGCTTCCTCGCTTCGTTTCCTTTCGTCGGACGACGCGGGGCTATAGGAAGGACGGGGCGGTTCGGGACGGGCGTAATCGCCGCCAGGGACGTACGTGCCCGCGCCGACGTTGTTCGGACGCGCGTTCATCTGCACCGAATATCTCATCTGTTCTTCGTATATTCGCGCCGCGCCGTCCTCGTCACGCGCATATTCGTCTTTCCCGTGCGCGGGTCTGTCGCTCCTGTGCGTAATGGGCGGAGGCAAAGGCGCGCCGTCGCGGCTTACGTTATTCGTCGGGCGATCGCCCTCTTTCTTTTTTCCGCGCGCGGTCAGATACACGAGCGCCGTGGACGCGAGAAGCGACACGGACAGTCCGATGAAATAGTACGGCCATGCGCCGCCCAGCGTGCCCGTAATTGCGGCGAGAACGAGAAATACGACGGAATAAGAAATCGGGAGCCACATATGCATTCCGAACAATATTTTTCCGATTCCTTTCAGTATTGTCATAAGTATATCCTCTTTTGCTTCCGTATGCGAAATCCGCCGTTTTCGTCTTTATTCGCTTTCTATCCCGCCCGCCGCGATTTTTCGCCTACGCAGGGGCGGACGCAAAGTTCATTTATTTGATTATATCCGTACCGACGTATTTTCTGAGCGCTTCGGGCACGACGATCGAACCGTCCGCCTGCTGATACTGTTCGACAATCGCGGGAAGGACGCGGCTGGTAGCCAGTCCGCTTCCGTTGAGCGTATGGACGAACTCGTTTTTGCCAGTGACCGACGACTTGAATCTCGTGCCGTTGCGGCGCGCCTGATAATCGTTCGCGTTCGATACGCTCGATACCTCTTTATATATGCCCATGGACGGGATCCATACTTCTATATCGTAAGTGCGCGCCATGGACGCCGAGCAGTCCCCCGCCGCGAGCTTGGACAGGCGGAAGTGCAGCCCGAGCTTTTCCACGAGCGAGCACGCTTTGCCGACCAGTTCCTCGAACGCCGCTTTGGACTGCTCGGGGGTCGTGATCTGCACCATTTCCACTTTATTGAACTGATGTCCGCGGATCATGCCGCGTTCTTCGCTCCTGTAGCTTCCCGCTTCTTTACGGAAGCACGGCGTGTAAGCGAACAACTTTTTAGGCAGGTCGCTTTCTTTCATGATCTCGCCCGAATAAAGGTTGACGAGAGCGGTTTCCGCCGTCGGAAGCATGAATTTCATTTTTTTCTTGTCGCCTTCCGCTTCGGCGTTCTCTATCCAATACACTTCGTCGCGGAATTTAGGGAACTGCCCCGAACCGTAACCGCAGTTATATCCGAGCGCGAGCGGCGGCATAATGAATTCGTATCCGTCGCCGAGATGTTCTTCTATGAAGAAATTGAGGAGCGCCCACTCCAGACGCGCGCCCATGCCGCGGTATATCCAATGCCCCGAGCCGGACAGCTTTACGCCGCGCTCGTAATCTATGAGCCCGTGCTTCGTGCAAAGCGTAACGTGATCGAGCGGTTTGAAACCGAATTCCGGCTTCTTTCCCACGACCTTTATCACTTCGTTGGCTTCCTTTCCTCCGGCAACTACGTCGTCGTCGGGCAGGTTGGGCAGAGCGCAAATAAAATCGTTCAGTTCGGTTTCGACGGCTGCGAGCGCTTTGTCGCCCGCCGCGATCTCCTCGCCTATCGCTTTGGTGCGCGCGATAACGGCGGAAACGTCTTTCCCCGCTTTTTTGAGCGCGGGAACCTCGGCGCTCGCCTTATTGCGTTCGTTTTTGAGTTCGTCGTTTTTCTTTATAAGTTCGCGGCGCTTTGCGTCGAGTTCCGCGACCTTTGCGAAATCGACTTCGCAGCCTTTTTTTGCAAGTTTTGCCTTTACTCCGTCGGGGTCGGCAAGTATGAGTTTTATGTCGATCATACCACGTTTACCTCTTAAGTCATGATGTATGGATGTATAACGTTTTAATTTTAACACAACGCGGGGCAAAATACAAGAGTTTGAAAGCGGTTTATCCGTATTTTTTATCGAACGGCGCGCCGCGCATAAATTAAAATTTGATTAAAACCCGAACTATTGTATTTTCCGTTATTGACACGGGCGGTTTTTTATAATATAATAGGCGTATCGATAACATCGATAATACCGCAAAAGGACAATCACTGCTATGGGAATTTTGAAACTCATCGAATGGACCGGCGACAGCCGCGGCACGATCGTTCACCGCGTCGATCTCAAGAAAGATTATATAACCAAAGGATCGAAAGTCACGGTGCGCGAAGGACAGGCGTGCGTATTCTGCCATAAAGGAAAAATGGCGGACGTATTTCTTCCCGGAATGTATACGCTCGGGACGGACAACGTTCCCCTGCTCACCAAACTCATGAGCTGGAAATACGGCTTCGAAAGCCCGTTCAAGTCCGACGTATATTTCGTCAACACCACTCAGTTCACGGGTGAAAAATGGGGGACGAAAAACCCGATCATTATCCGCGACGCCGATTACGGCGCGGTGCGCGTACGCGCGTTCGGCACGTATTCGTTCAAAGTCGACGATCCTTTTGTTTTCCTCACCGAGATTTCGGGCACGGTATCGTCATTCCGCTCGAGCGAAATTACCGAATATCTCCGTAGCATGGTAGTGACCCGTATCTCCGACATCATCGGCGAAAGCAAAGTCCCCGTACTCGATATGGCGGGAAACCTCGTCGAGTTCGGCGAAGCGGTCGAGCAGCAGCTCGACGAGTCGTTCAAAGAAATCGGGCTTACGATAACGAAATTCAATTTCGAGAACTTCTCGCTTCCCGAAGCGCTCGAAAAGGCGCTCGACGAAAGCACTTCGCTCGGTATTCTCGGCAAAAATATGGACGTCTATACGCAAAAAGCGCAGGCGGATGCGCTCGTCAACGCGTCCAAGAACACCGGCGCGGCGGGCGGCATAATGGGCGCGGGCATCGGCATGGGAATGGGCGTCGGCATGGGCAATATGTTCATGAACATGGCGAGCGGCAACCGCGGTCAGGGTAACGCGGGCAGTCCCGCAACGACCGTTTGCGGCAAATGCGGCTCGGCGATTCCTCAGGGAATGAAATTCTGTCCCGAGTGCGGCGCGCCCGCATCGCGCGTTTGTCCGAAGTGCGGAGCCACCGTCAAAGCCGCCGGAGCCAAGTTCTGTCCCGAATGCGGCGCAAGCCTCGCCGCCGCCAAATGTCCGAAGTGCGGAGCCACCGTACGCGCGGGCACTAAATTCTGTCCCGAGTGCGGAGAAAAGATCAAATGACGGAAGGCACGGAAAGCGAGGAACAACTGTCCCCCGAAGAAATCGCCAACGCCCGAAAAAGCGCGACCGAAATTTCCAAATGCCCGTCCTGCGGCGCAAATCTGACGTATAATCCGGCACACGGCACGTTAAAGTGCGACTATTGCGGAACGGAAGTCAAAGTGGACATGACGGAATACGCCGAGGAAATCGATTTTTCGCGGCTCGTCAAAGACAACAACGACTGGGGCAACGAAACGAAAGTTTTTCAGTGTAGCAACTGCGGCGCGCGGCAGATCCTGTCCCGCCTCGACATCGCGCCGAAATGCGCGTTCTGCGGCACGTCAAACATCGTCGAAACCGATTCCATGTCGGGAATAAAACCGAACGCTATACTTCCCTTCCTCATCGGAAAAGAAAGCGCGTCGGCATTCTACATAAAATGGGCGAAGAAGAAACCGTTCGCACCGAGATCGTTCAAAAAAGATCTGAAGCCCGAACAGCTCAGCGGACACTACTACCCCGCGTTTACTTTCGATTCGCGCACCGAATCGCCGTACTTCGGTCGGTTGGGCAAGCATTATTACACGACGCACACCGATTCCAAAGGGCACGTCCATACGACGATGCACACGCGGTATTTCTTCATAAACGGAACGTACAGAATGTTTTTCAACGACGTATTCGTCCATGCGGGCGCGGAAAGCGTCAAAAAAACAATCAGAAAGATCGGACCTTACGCCACCGACGATTCGCATAAATACAGCAGCGACTTTCTGCACGGATTTTCGGCAAGCAAATACGAAAAAGACGGACTCGCCTGTTGGCAGGAAGCGCGCGGACTCATGTCGTCGTCGATCAGAACGAACATACTCGCGCAGTACGATTACGACGTCATCGACTCGTTCGACTTCAATATGCACTGCTATAACACCACGTACAAATACCTTCTGCTTCCCGTATACGTGGGACACACCGAGTTCAATCACAAACTGTATAATTTTTATATGAACGGACAGAACGGCAAAGTCCGGGGCAAAACTCCGAAATCGCCGCTCAAAATCGCGCTTACGGCGCTGTTCGGACTGGCGGTCGCCGCCGCGATAGTCCTCGCCGTAATCTTTGGAGGATAAAAAAATGCCAATCGAAGCATTGATAGCAATCATCATCGCGGAAGGAGTCCTTCTCGTCGGACTGATAATCGCGCTCGCGGTCATTCTGAAAAAGCGCCGCACTCCCGCGGGGAAAGCGGATAACGTAAAAATCGAGGACGGCGTAAGATATACCACCGACCGCGCCGAAACGACGGCGGACGGCGAAGTGGCGATCACCCACCTCAAAGGAGACGTTATATTAAGGCGCGGCAGGACTTATACGGTTCGTAAAGACGGATATATCATACCCGGCAAATACACCGTGCTGTCGCACAACGAAAACGCCGAAACGTTCAATCTCAGGATCGGCGGAATAGTAAGGGAATATAAGCACGCGTCGGATATCGTGCTTGCGGACGGCGAAAAAATATGCGCGGTGTCGCACGCCGTCGTGCTCAGATAATAAGGAGAAACCGAAATGAGTAAAAATTTATTGTTCAAAGTACTCGTATTGCTTTGCTTCGCGGCAGTAGCCGTGCTGTGGATACTGTCCGCCGCCGAGATCATTACGATCAATCTCGCCTGGACGATCGCGATATTCGCGTTCGCGCTCGGCGCGCTGTTTATCGGGAAAGGTCTGTTCGCCAAGAACGTAGGCACGTTCAAAAAGATGAATATTCTTTTCGGCGCGGCGCTCGTCGTCGCCGGAGTGCTCGCGCTCGTAGGAACGTTTATCGATAAAAATCTCGTGCTTCCCATCATTGCGCTTATCGTCATCGTCGCGGTTCTGCTCTGCGTGCTTGCAACGGGCGGAAAGAAATGGGATCAGGGCGACAACGAAAACGCGGGATATAAAAATTATTATCAGAGAAAGAAGGAAAAGGAAGAAAAAGAAAACCGACGCGACGACGATTAAAATTCGCAAAAGAAAAAGGGCAGATTTACGTCTGCCCTTTTCGATTTTTCTACTTTTACAATTCTTTAACAATTTTTTCGCAACTTAAAAATAACAAAACGGTAAAATATATCCAAACTTCGGAGGATTATATGGCTAAAATTCTCGTGGCGGAGGACGACAAAGCACTCAACCGTATGGTATGCGCGACGCTGAACGGATGCGGACACGAAACGGTCGCGTGTTTCGACGGAGCGCAGGCGCTCGACGCGCTCGACGGCGGCTCTTTCGATATGATCATAAGCGACGTCATGATGCCGAACACGGACGGGTTCGCTCTCGCCGAAAGCGTGCGCGAACGAAACGAACGCATCCCGATACTTTTCATGACGGCTCGGGACGACAAACCGTCCAAACAGCTCGGATATAAAATAGGCATAGACGATTATGTAGTCAAGCCGTTCGACATCGACCTGTTTTTACTCAGGGTCGGCGCGCTTTTGCGCCGCGCCGCGATCGAAGAAAACCGCAGACTTTCGGTCGGCAATCTCACGCTCGACAAAGAGGAGCACGCGGCGTACTTAAACGGCGAAGAACTGCCGCTGACGGTACGCGAGTTCGAGTTGTTGTTCAAACTGCTGTCTTTCCCCAAAAAGACGTTCACACGCTCCCGTCTTATGGAAGAATTCTGGGACTACGACTCGTCGGCTTCGTCGCGCACGGTTGACGTTTATATGGCGAAGCTCCGCGACAAGACCGCGGCGTGCGACGGATTCGAGATCGTCACCGTCCACGGGCTGGGATATAAGGCGGTACTCAGATGAAACGGCGCAAAAACATCAAGACCGCGCTTATAAGCTCGGTCGTACTTTTCGTGTCCATTGCGGTTATTATTATGATAACCGTATTTATCTATGACGCGGCGCGTTCCGAATATCCGGATAACAATCCCGCGATCGCGGGCATAATGCTCGTCACTATAATATTTTTCGCGCTCGTATGCGCCGTAATCGACGTCGTGCGGAGAAAAATCATGACCGACGACCGCGTGGAACGCATTCTCTCCGTTACGGATAAAATAGCCGAGGGCGACTTTTCCGCGCGGCTGAATACGAAACGTTCCTACCGAAATTACGACGAATACGACTACATCGCCGAAAACATAAACAAAATGTCCGAAAGTCTCAGGCAGAACGAGATTCTGAAAACCGATTTCATCTCCAACGTTTCGCACGAAATAAAAACGCCGCTCGCCGTTATAATGAATTACGCAACGGCGCTCTCGGACAATACTCTCGACGAAGATACGCGTCGGAGCTATGCCAAGACTCTCGTTTCCACGTCCAAACGTCTGTCGTGCCTCGTTTCGGACATACTGAAAATGAACAGGCTCGAGCATCAGGAGATCAAAGAGCAATCGGAAACGGTACGCCTGGACGAAATGCTTGCTCAGGCATTGATCGATCTCGAGGACAGGATCGACGATAAAAATCTCGCGCTCGAATGCGATATGGACGAAATCGCCATCCGTTCGCACCCGAGCTATCTGGAAATAGTGTGGAATAATCTGCTTACTAACGCAATAAAATTTACCGAACCGGGCGGAAAAATCGGCGTATCGGTAAAAAGCGTCAACGGAAAAGCCGAAGTAAAAATTACGGATACCGGTTGCGGAATATCCGAAGAAACGGGCACGCGGATTTTCGAAAAATTCTATCAGGGCGACACTTCTCACTCCGGAGAAGGAAACGGGCTCGGGCTTGCGCTCGTAAAACGGGTCATCGATCTTCTCGGCGGCGAGATTTCCGTCGAAAGCGAACTCGGCAAAGGCAGCGTTTTTACCGTAACGCTTAAAGGAACGGAGGAATGAGCGAAGACAAAAAACCGAACAAGTTTACTGCATGGATAAAAAATCCGCGCGGATTTCCGCTCGCCGTCGTATACGTCGCAACGGCGGGCGCTGCGGCGGGCGCGATCCTGCTCACCGTTTTTCCCGAAGACGGTTCCCCGCTCGCATTTCTCGCCTATATCGTTTATATCGTCGCGGCGGCGCTCCTCGCATTTTCGGTTTACGCCACGATCAGAGCCGTGCCGGGACTGAAGCGCAAAGCCGTTCGCGCAATGAAGAAAAACGAACTTACGAACAATATGCTCGAAAGCTACGACTTCCGTACTATCGTTTTCGCCGTCGTTTCGTTCGTTATAAGCGCGGGCTACGCGGCGGTCAATCTTACGATCTCTATACTCGACCGCTCGGTATGGTACGGCGCGCTTGCGGGATATTATATGCTTCTCGCGCTTATGCGGGGCGGCGTGCTCATAGTAAGCCGCAAGACGGCGAAAATGCGCAAAATCGAAACGGCGGACGCAGAGCTACCGGCAAAAAGATCTCATCTCGGGATATACCGGAAATGCGGCGTTCTTCTCATAATTCTGCCCGTATGTCTTACGGTCGCGGTTTCCGAAATGGTCGTATCGAACGAATCGTTCGTGCACGAAGGGATCATGATATATGCGACCGCGGCTTACACGTTTTATAAAATCGTCATGTCGTGCGTAAACTTTTTCAAAGCCGGACGCGGCGACAATTTCGCGGTCAAAGCTATCCGTAACATAAATCTTGCAGACGCGCTCGTATCGGTTTTCGCGCTGCAGTCGGCTATGTTCCGCGAGTTTACGCCGAATGCGGATATGCGCGCGGCAAACGCCGTCATGGGCGGGCTTATCTGCCTGGCGACGGCTGCGATCGGAATAGCCATGATAGCAACGGCTACGGTCGCGCTCCGAAAACTCCGAGAAGGAACGAAAGAATGAAAGACGAAAAATTCAATTATATGTACTCCGCTCCGTCCGAAACCGAACGGAAAGAAATAGAACGGATAAGAAACGCTTATCTGACCGAGAGCGGCAAAAACGAAAAACTCGAACGGATTAAAAAACTCGACGACAAAGTACGCCGCACACCGATGATAATCGCCGTAACGCTCGGCATAATCGGCGCGCTCCTGTTCGGGCTCGGCATGGCGATGTCGCTCGAATGGAACTTGCTCGCGGGCGGCATAGCGGTCGCGGCGGGCGGCATAATCCCGATGTCGGCGGCATACCCCGTTTATAAATCGGTGCAGGACGGCTTGAAAAAGAAATACGGCGACGAAATTCTGCGGCTGTCGAGCGAACTGCTCGCAGAAAGCAGCAACGCGGACGAAAATACCGCGCGGGAAAACGAAAACGGCTCCGACGACTGACGCGTTTACGATATTTTAACAAAACGTTTACTTTTATTTTACCCGAATTTATAAATCCCGAAATATCCGCGTGATATACTTCGGGTATAAATAAATCCGGAGGATAATAAAAATGCAAAACGAAAAAGAAAGACAAACAGTCGAAGAAATCCGCGGCAGATACGTAAAGCGCGAAGAAGAAGCGAAGCTCGAAAAATTGCGCAGACTCGACGCATCGGTGCGCCGCCCCGCCGAAATTTTCGCATATACGTTCGGAACGATCGCCGCGCTCATACTCGGCGTAGGTATGTGCCTCGCGATGAAAGTCATAGGCGACTTTATTCCGCTCGGTATCGCGATAGGATGCGTAGGCATCGTCATGGCAGGCGTAAATTATTTTATTTATAAAGCGATCCTTAACTCGCGGAAAAAGAAATACGCCGTTTCCGTCGCCGCGCTTAGCGACGAACTGCTCGGTTCGGAAAAATAAAGCGAATGAAAGCGCGAACACCGAATTCGCCTGTGTGAAAAATAATTATAACTATAATATACGCAAGAACTTAACCGTACAATACGAAAACGCCCCGCCTAACGGCGGAGCGTTCTTCTTTCATGAAATTATTCGTTTTACAGCTGAGGTCCGAAAGGTTCGAGAGCCTTGCCTGCCGCGTTGGTGGTGTACTTGACGAAGTTCTTGCGGAAACGGGACGCCAGATCCTTGGCTTTCGTTTCCCACTCCGAAGCGTCTGCGTAAGTATCGCGAGGATCGAGGATCTTCGGATCTACGCCGGGAAGCGAGGTGGGTACTTCGAAATTGAAGTACGGGATCATCTTGGTCGGCGAATTTTTGATCGAACCGTCGAGGATAGCGTCGATGATACCGCGGGTATCCTTGATCGAAATACGCTTGCCCGTGCCGTTCCAGCCGGTATTGACGAGATATGCCTTCGCGCCCGACTGCTTCATGCGCTTAACGAGTTCTTCGGCATACTTGGTCGGATGCAGTTCGAGGAACGCCTGACCGAAGCAAGCGGAGAACGTCGGGGTGGGTTCGGTAATTCCGCGTTCGGTGCCTGCAAGCTTCGCGGTGAAGCCGGACAAGAAATAATACTCGGTCTGCTCGGGCGTAAGTATGGATACGGGAGGCAGAACGCCGAATGCGTCCGCGGAAAGGAAGATTACGTTCTGCGCGGCGGGAGCCGTCGAAACGGGACGTACGATTTTCTCTATATGGTCGATGGGATACGAAACGCGGGTGTTCTCGGTAACGCTCTTGTCGTTGAAATCGATCTTGCCTTTTTCGTCGAGCGTAACGTTCTCGAGAAGCGCGTTGCGTCTGATCGCGTTGTAGATGTCGGGCTCGGAATCCTTGTCGAGGTTGATAACCTTGGCATAGCAACCGCCTTCGAAGTTAAACACGCCGTTGTCGTCCCAGCCGTGCTCGTCGTCGCCGATGAGAAGGCGCTTCGGATCGGTGGAAAGCGTGGTCTTGCCCGTTCCGGAAAGACCGAAGAAGATAGCGGTGTTCTTGCCGTCCATATCGGTGTTCGCGGAGCAGTGCATAGCCGCAATGCCCTTAAGCGGCAGATAATAGTTCATCATAGAGAACATACCTTTCTTCATCTCGCCGCCGTACCAGGTGTTAAGTATTACCTGCTCGCGGCTGGTGATATTGAATACTACCGCGGTTTCGGAATTGAGTCCGAGTTCCTTATAGTTCTCAACCTTCGCCTTGGACGCGTTATAAACCACGAAATCGGGCTCGAAGTTTTCGAGTTCCTCCGCCGTGGGACGGATGAACATATTGGTAACAAAGTGAGCCTGCCATGCGACTTCCATTATGAAACGGATAGCCATGCGGGTGTCTTTGTTCGCGCCGCAGAATGCGTCTACGACGTAAAGACGCTTGTTCGACAGCTCTTTCTGCGCGATTTTCTTGACCGCGTCCCACGTCTTTTCGGACGCCGGATGGTTATCGTTTTTGTACTCGTCCGAAGTCCACCACACGGTGTCCTTGGAATTTTCGTCCATAACGATAAACTTATCTTTGGGAGAACGTCCGGTGTAAATACCGGTCATTACGTTTACCGCGCCGAGTTCGCTGACCTGACCCTTGTCATAGCCTTCGAGCCCGGGTTTGGTTTCCTCTTCGAACATCAACTCGTAAGACGGGTTGTATACGACTTCGGTGGTACCGGATATGCCGTATTTGCTCAAATCGATTTTTTTCATATATCTTAAAAACCTCCTGTTACTGAGCCGGAGCGCGGACGATAAAACCGCCGCGCGCATCGGGATAATCGTTTATGCCCGACCAAAGCAAATAATACCATTTTTTGCAGTCTATTGTCAACTAAAAAAAACCGATGTATTTTTTCGGAAGAAAAATCACACCGGCAATATATGCGCCATGATACCGAAACGGTTCAAAGCGGCAGGTTTCACTCGTCAATTTTCGGTCATGACTTCTTTTACCGTGATTCTGTTTATTTTCAGAACGTAATATAGCGTAACGGCGGCATAGCTCAGAACGAACGCGGCAAGCGTTATGAAAAATACCGGAACGTTGAACGAATATTCGGGGACGCTCCCCACGTCCGCGAAAATCACGTTTATCATAAGCTGAAGCAAACCGTACTGATACGCGCTTCCCGCGCCGAAACCTATGAGCGCAAACGGCGCGTACCCTCCGAGGACGGATACAGCGCATTCCCGTAACGAATAGCCGAACGCTTTCATGACGGATATGTTTTTTATATTTCCGCGGACAAGCGAAGTCGTCGCCATGAACATAGTGACTACGGCAAGCACTATGCCGATTGCAAGTATCATATATCCCATCGTCGCCGTCGTAAGATTTTCCATAGAAAGCCCCATCTGCACCATAGCCGAAAAGCAGAAGCACGAGAACGCAACGAAAAACGCGAGAGATTTTTTCGCGGTAAGCGTTTTTAAGCACATCTCGGCAAGAAAAGACCGATCCTTATTCTTACCTTCCCGCTCAATTTTTTCCTTGCCGCATTTGCCGCGCAATAGCTCGCTTACCGGACGGGCGAGCGCAAAATAGGCGTACGTAACCGAGATCAGAGCGGTCACCGCAGTCGGCGCAAATACAAGCGCGAACAGTAATTCGACGTGAAACGTCATGGCTATTTCGCCTATGCCCTCTATGGTCAGACCGTCGTAAATCACACGCATCGACGCCCAGCCGCCGCCGAAGCCGAGGAGGCATCCGACGAAAACCGAAAGCCCGAATACGCAAAACTCCGCAGCTATCCTTCCGCGCGTTTGTCCGAGAGCTTTTATTATACCGAGCTGCTTTGCGTGACCGTCGATATACAGCTTGATATAAAACACGAGCATAACGACGGCGATCAGACCGAGAACGCCGCCGGTTATTGCGGCAGTGAACGTCGCGGTCGCAAGCTGCGCCTTATAAAGCGCGGAAAACTGTTCGGGGATCGTATCACCGAGCGGCAATACGTCGAGATAATAATTCAACATAAACGTACAGACGTACACCGCGCAAAAACACACTATGGATATACCCGCGAGCTTAAACCCGTCTTTAGGACCGATTATCATATTACCACCCTATTTCGTACGCTGATTTGCGTTCGGTATTTTTATAAATTCCGACAATTTTGCCGCTGTTCATTTTCACTACCGTTTCCGCCATATCCGCAATATTGAGATTGTGCGTGACCATTATCATGGTAAAGCCGCGCGCTTTGTGAAGTCCTGCGATATAATCCAGCACTTCGCGCCCCGTCTTTTCGTCGAGCGCACCGGTAGGTTCGTCAAGAAACAGAATTCTCGGATTTTTCGCCAGAGCGCGGGCGATTGCGACGCGTTGCTGCTCTCCGCCCGACAGCGCGGACGGTTTGCGGTCGAGTTTATCTTCCAGTCCTACCGCGGCGATTATTTCTCTGTAATTTTTATTCCCCGACAGGTCCGCGCCGAGCCTGACGTTTTTTTCGACGCTCAGGTGCGGTAACAAATAGTATTGCTGAAAAATAAAACCGACTTCTTTTTTACGGAACAGGGTCAGTTCGCGGTCGCCGAGCGTATCGAGCCGCACGCCGTTGCATTCGATCGTGCCTCCGTCCGCTTTTTCCAGTCCGGACAACACGGACAAAAGCGTGGATTTGCCCGAACCCGACGCGCCGAGGATCACCGCAAATTCGCCGTCCGCTATCTCGAGCGACAAGCCCCTGAGCGCTTCCGTCCCACCGTACGATTTCACTAAATTCTCCGCTTTTATCACAGCGCCCCCTCCGTCTTGATTTCCACAAGAAGCGATCTGAATATATCGGTAAGCGACTGCGTTATCTGCTCCTGAGTAAACGCGCAGACTTTGGTCGCGATAAGCACGGCGATCCCGTGCGAATATACCCAGAGATGAAAATACAGATCGATCGCAGTTTGTCTGTCTACGCCGTAACCGTCCTCTATCGATTTTATTATGGCTTCGTAATGATCTTCTATCAGACGCAAAGCCGTCGCCTTATCCGGCAGTTCCGACCGCTCGCTCATAAACAGCAACCGGAACAGACGCGGACGCTCCGAAGCGAAACGAATATACGCTTTCCCCACTCCGCGGAACGCAAGGTCCTCTTTAAGCCCCTCCTCGACGTACTTGCCGTAAATTCCGTTCGCACGCATGAAAACCGCGTCTTCCACTTCTTTCATACTGCCGAAAACGGTGAATATCGGTCTTGCCGAACTGCCCAGTTCTTCCCCGAGCGAACGCGCCGTAAGCGCTTCCGTTCCGCGGCTTTCCGCGATCCTTATCGCAGCGTCGATTATTTCTTCCTTTGTAAATTTCGCTCTCGGCGGCATAATCTCTCCGTAAATGAAAACATTTGTTTTACAACATCTGTTTTATTATATATCATTATATGCCTTATGTCAAGTATTATAAACCTATAATTGCGCGACCTGTTGCGCGGCTTATAAGCTACGCATCTCATCGTCACGCTTACGTTTTTGCTCGGTCATGTACATTTGTGTACAATCCCTTCGCAAAATCCGCGCGTTCCTCGACCTGCTTGCTTCTAAGCCGCGCAAATCACTCATCATAGCTTGCAAAAATTTTCAGTTTCTTTTCCTGTCATTTCGACCATGCGTGAAATCGTACCACCTCTGTCATTTCGACCATGCGGCGAAAGCCGCGCGCGGAGAAATCTTCTATAAATAAAGTCCTAATAAAACAAA
>CANDJX010000002.1 GCA_947385185.1 uncultured Clostridia bacterium | reverse complement strand
CGCAGACGTTTTTTTCCGCACCGCGCACCGTCGCCGTCGCTCATACCTGGAACGACGGAATCGCGTCGGAGTTCGGACGGCTTATAGGCGAATGCGGACTCGTTCGGGGTATAAACGGTTGGTATATGCCGACGGGGCATATCCATCGCACGCCTTTCGGCGGATGGAATGCGGACAGCCTGTCCGAAGATCCGCTTATTTCGGGGCGTATGCTTTCCGAGGCGGCGAAAAGCTGCGCTTCGCTCGGAGTTTATCCGGTCGCGGGAGCGCTCTGCCCGGGCGGACAGCGCGCGCATTCGGCGGGGGATAACGGGCTTCTCGTTTACGCGACCGAACAGGCTCTCCGCGAATTGTATCTGCGTCCTGCCGAAATAACGTTAAAGAGCGGAAATCGCACGGTGGGATATTACGAGCGGAATGCGGGCGAGTTCGAGTCGTATTACGCGCTCACCGCCGAATTGCCTTACGTGACCGCCGTCCGCAGTTCGTCCATGCGTATCGGCGCGCGTTGGTCTGGCGGATATTACGGGCTTATGACCGGACTTCTTCGCGACGAATGGGGATTTTGCGGCATGGCGTTGACCGATTCGTCCGAGCAGTATATGTATATTACGCAAATGCTTTGCGCCGGCGGCGACGCCAAAATGAGCCAGCTCGATATTTACGCCGAACCGAGTTATAATCCTATCGCGGCGCACGAAGCGTTACGCGCGGCGAAGAATATATTTTTCTGTACCGTCAATTCTTCGCTCATGAACGGTTTCATCCACGGCGTGCGTTACGTTCCGGGCACACCGTATTACGTGTTCGTCGTCATTGCGATCGACGTCGCGCTCGGAATCGCGTTACTTGTAATCGGTTGGATTCTGCTTCGTCGTTACGGGCCCGAACGTTTTCGTAAAAAGCCCAAACCGACGGTGACAACCGAAATTTTGCCGTAAAACATATATTTTCGCAATAACGCAGTATAAGCGAGTCTTATATTATAACTTCCGACTTTAATATGCGGCAGGTATCCATTCTCAATCGGAGACCTGCCGCATAAACTATACCGTGAAAAAAGTTTTTTCGGTAGCAATGGTATGCGTCGGAACCATGATCGGCGCGGGGTATGCGAGCGGGCAGGAGATCGCGGCTTTTTTCGGTCGCAGTCCGTCCGTCGCGGTACCCGTGATCGTCGGCATACTGATGTTCGCGTTTACCGCCGTGCTTCTTACTATCGGGCGCAGGCTCGGCTCGGGAGATATTACCGAAGTCCATTCGGTCATGTTCGGAAAACTGCGCGGCGCGGTTGACGCGGTTACGGTGCTCAATTCGCTCATAGTTCTGTCCGCTATGACGGCGGGCATGGACGCCGCCGGGAAAGAACTTACCGGTTTTTCGCTCCCGTTCGGCGCGCTTTCGTGTCTTGTCGGCGTGCTCGTGCTTCGCCGCGGAAACCGCGGACTGCTTGCGGCGAACGTTGCCGTCGTGCCGTTTATTATCGCAGTGATTTCGTTGACGTGCGCGTTTTCTCCGCTTTCGGCGGGACCGTTCGTACTGTCCTGCATTCCGAATTGCTTTACTTACGTATCCATGAATCTGCTTCTTTCGGCGGGCGTGCTCGTCCGTCAGACGGGCATGACGAAAAAACAGATTTTTGCCGCGAGCGGACTGTCGAGCGCGCTCATTGCCGGAATGATGGCGTTCATTTGCTGCGCTCTTCCCGCCGCGCCGTCCGCCGAGCTGCCTTTGCTTTCGCTCGCGCGCGGCACGCAGGTAACGTATTTGCTGTTCGCGCTTTGTCTTGCGGTATCCGTATTCACCACGCTTTTGTCCGCGCTCAGTACGCTTCAGAGCTGGGCGGCGGCAAAAGGAGACGGTACGCTCGGTATGCTCGTCTCCTCGGTTGTCGCTATGCTTATTTCGTCTTTCGGCTTCCGCCGCGTCGTCGATTATTGCTATCCCGTCATAGGCGTAATCGGATTATTGTACCTGACCCGCGCCGCGCTTTTTATTTCTCCGCTTGAGCAGTTTTTCCGCGAGCGCCGTAAGCGCGTACATTCCGCCGGCAAGCACGCAGAGCGTGACCGTCGCGGTCATGACGAGGTCGGTTTTGAACACCTGCCCGCCGTAGACGATGAGATAGCCGAGCCCCGCGCCGGACACGAGATATTCGCCCATGACCGTGCCGACCCACGCAAGTCCGACGTTGATTTTCGTCACGGACAGGAACGTGGGGAGAGCGGACGGCAGAACGGCGTAGCGCAGAAGCTGAAATCTATTCGCGCCCATGGAACGAAGCAGGAGCAGCTTGTCGGGGGCGGTGGCGCATAATCCTTCCAGAACGGATATTACGGTCACGACTATGCATATCAGCACCGCCATAAGCACGATCGCTTTCATCCCCGATCCGACCCATATTATGATGAGCGGACCGAGCGCGATTTTCGGGAGCGCGTTGAGCACGACGAGATAAGGTTCGGCGACCTTGCGCGCGCCGACGGACAGCCATAAAAGCACGGCGATTATACTGCCGACGACCATGGAAACGGCGAAGCCGATCAGGCATTCGAGCAGAGTAACGCCTATATGGTAGAAAAATTCTCCGCCCGCGGCAAGGTCTATGAACGTCATGACTATTCTCGACGGCGAGCTCATGAAAAACGCGTCTATCGCTCCGACTGCGGTCAGCAATTCCCACAGTCCGAGCATAGCGGCGAGCAGCCCGAATTGCCATAGTTTGATTATTATTTTGCCGCGCCTGACTTCTTTCAGATATTTTTCGTGCGGCGTCATTATCTTTCGTTTCATATGCTTCTTCCTCCGCGTCAGTTTTTCAGTTCCTTCCAGATCCCGTTCGTGATCTCTCCGAAACGTTTGTGCTCGCGTCTTTTTTCGGGTCCGGAAGGGAGAGGTATATCGATTATTTTTCTTACGGTAGCCGGTCTCGGCGAAAGTACGATCACGCGGTTTCCCAGCGAACAGGCTTCGCCTATGTCGTGCGTTACGAGCAATGCGGTCACTCCTTCGTCGCGGATGATACCGCTTACGTTTTCGGCGACGCTCAGACGCGTCTGATAATCGAGCGCCGAGAACGGTTCGTCGAGAAGGAGTATCTTGGGGCGGAAGGCGAGGGTGCGTATAAGCGCAGCCCTCTGCCTCATGCCGCCCGACAACTGTCCGGGCAGATGCTCCGCGAACTCCGCAAGCCCGTATTTTTCGAGTAACGAGTGCGCGTATGCACGGGATTCCGGCGTCAGTTTTTTCTGTATTTTCAGCCCGAGCTCCACATTTTTGGAGATAGTCAGCCACTCGAACAGCGTATCTTTCTGAAGCATATATCCGACGTTTCCGCCCGGCGCGTCCACGCGTTTGCCGTCGAGCACTACTGCGCCGTCGGTGGGCTTGAGCAGTCCGGCAACGACCGAGAGCACGGTGGTCTTGCCGCAGCCCGACGGTCCGACGATTGCGACGAATTCGCCCTTCGCGACGTCGAAACTTACTCCGCGCAGCGCTTCGGTTTCGCCGTGAATCGTCTGATACGACAGCGACACGTTGTCAAGAGTCAACATCTCATCCACTTTTTAAGCCCTCTCTTTTATAAGCTCCTCGGCGATCGAATTGTCTACGATCGTATCGAAATCCACTTCCTTATCCAGTTCGCCCGCATTCTTCATGATTTTTATGAGCGCCTCGAGCGATTTTTCGGTCATTACCGGGGTTTCGCACCAGGTGTCGTTTTCGTTATAGCTGTCAACCGCGATGGCGAGACTGGCTTCGCTCATGCCGTCGAAACTGGGCGCAAGCGATTTGGCGACGGTCGCCGAATCGTTTTTCTTCATGAATTCGTATCCTTCGAGCACGGCGTCGAGGAATTTTTTCGCAACGCCGCGGTGATCCTTCAGATAGCTCGAACGCGCGCAGAACGCGGTGTACGGCACTTCGCCGCTTTCTTTACCTACGCTCGCGACGATATAGCCGCGTCCCGAATTCTGATATTCGGTCGCCGTCGGTTCGAAAAGCGTGGTATAGTCTACGGTGCTGTCCGACTCGAATACGCTCGCCATCATGTTGAACGCCACCGTCGTGTCTATATTCGTTCCGTCAACGCCGTGGTACAGACCGTGGTTGTTCATGACGTACTGCATCGTCATTGCGGGAACGCCGCCTACGCGCCCGGCAAGCACGCGCTTGCCTTTGAGATTGCTCCAGTCGAATGTCGCGGCTTCGTCTTTTTTGGAAACGAGGAAGGAGCCGTCGCGCTTGGTGAGCTGCCCGAACACTTTGATATTGTCCGACATACCGTCCGAATAAATTACGCCCTCGGGTCCCATCAGACCTATGTCCGAAGATCCGCTTACGAGCGCGGCGGTGACTTTATCCGTACCTCCCGCATTCTCGAGCGTCACGTCCAGACCGCGGTCCTCGAAGTACCCGTTATTCAACGCTACGTACAGCGGCGCGTAAAATATGGAATGAGTGACTTCGCACAGTCTGATCCTGTTCTCGTCCGAACAGCCGGTCGCCATGCACAGGGGCAGCGCGATCATAACGGCGCAAAGCACGCCGGTCAGAAATTTTTTCATGTTTTGTCCTCCGACTTAAGTTTATACGACATAATATGCCGCGGAGACGAAAAAGGTTTTATCCGCCGCGATAATTCCGTAAAAAACATACGCGCTCCCGCACGGGTGCAAAAGTTCGTAAATCGCGCCCGAAAAAAATCGCGCCGTGCCGAAAAAAAGTTGCAATATCTCCGCAAGCGTGGTATAATTCTTTTTATGGACACGACATTCGACCCGAAAAGATTCGAAAAGAGATTATATTCCAAGTGGAAGGATAATAAATATTTTTCCGCACACCCTAATAAAGATAAGAAACCTTTTACCGTCATGATGCCTCCGCCCAATATCACGGGACAGCTTCACATCGGTCACGCGTTGACGATGACGGTACAGGACTCCATAATACGTTATAAGAGAATGAAGGGTTACGAAACCCTCTGGCTTCCCGGCACCGATCACGCGTCTATCGCAACCGAAGTGAAAATCATAGACAAACTCGCCGAGGAAGGTATTACGAAAGAACAGCTCGGACGCGAAGGCTTTCTTAAGCGCGCGTTCGCATGGAAAGAGCAGTACGGCGGAAGGATAATTAAGCAGCTCGAACAGCTCGGTTCTTCTTGCGATTGGGACAGGCTCGCGTTTACGATGGACGACAATTTATCGCGCGCGGTAAAAGAAACGTTCGTAAGATATTACGAAAAAGGCTGGATCTATCACGGCGCGAGGATCGTCAATCAGTGTCCGCACTGCAAAACGGCTATTTCGGACGCGGAAGTCGAGTACGAGACCGAGGAGGGCAACCTCTGGCATATCCGTTATCCCGAAGTCGGCGGCGGAGAGGGCATAATCGTTGCGACTACCCGTCCCGAAACGTTGCTCGGCGATATGGCGGTCGCCGTACATCCCGGCGATAAGCGTTACGCAAAGCTCGTCGGCAAACAGCTCGCGTTGCCGCTTACCGACCGCACGATCCCCGTTATCGCCGACGAATACGTTGATAAATCGTTCGGTACCGGCGCGGTCAAGATCACGCCGGCGCACGACCCCAACGACTTCGAAGTAGGACTTCGTCACAATCTCGAGGTCATGCGCGTCATGGATGATACGGGGCACATGAACGAGCTTGCGGGCAAGTATGCCGGTATGGAGCGTTACGAAGCGCGCAGCGCCATGGTCGCCGATCTCGAAGCGCTCGGACTGCTCGTAAAGACCGAACCGCATACGCATAACGTGGGGCATTGTCATCGCTGCCACGCGGCGATCGAACCGATCGTGTCCAAACAGTGGTTCGTCAGAATGAGCGAGCTTGCAAAGCCTGCTATCGACGTAGTAAAAAATAAAAAACTCCGCTATCTTCCCAAGCGGTTCGAAAAGAATTATCTGCACTGGATGGAGAATATCCGCGACTGGTGCATATCGCGTCAATTGTGGTGGGGGCACCGCATACCCGTGTTCTACTGCGACGCGTGCGGCGGGGAATTCGTAAGCCGCGAAGAACTGAAGGTATGCCCGAAGTGCGGCGCGCCCGTGCGTCAGGACGAGGACGTGCTCGACACCTGGTTCTCCTCCGCGCTCTGGCCGTTCTCTACGCTCGGCTGGCCGGACAAGACTCCCGATCTCGAATATTTCTATCCGACGAACGTGCTTATCACGGCGTACGACATCATTACGTTCTGGGTTTCGAGAATGATATATTCGGGACTCGAGTTCATGGGACAGGCTCCTTTCGATACCGTGCTTATTCACGGACTCGTGCGCGACGAACTCGGACGCAAACTGTCCAAGAGTCTCGGCAACGGCATAGACCCGCTCGAAATAATCGACGAGGTGGGCGCGGACGTCCTGCGCATATCGCTCGTGTCCGGCGTTTCGGCGGGCGGCGACATCAAATATTCGACCAAAAAACAGGAAGGTTTCCGCAATTTCATGAACAAGATATGGAACGCGTCGCGTTTCGTGCTCATGAACGCCGAGGGCGTGGAAATCCTGCCGATCGAAAAAGTCAGACTTACGCTCGCCGACAAGTGGATCGTTACGCGATTGAACGAAACGATCGCCGACGTAAGCAAGTATATGGAGCGTTACGAAGTCGGTCTTGCGGCGAACAGGCTGTACGATTTCGTATGGGGCGAGTTCTGCGACTGGTATATCGAGCTTTCGAAAGTTTCGCTGTATTCGTCGGACGAGAAAAAACGTCAGGCTACCGTGTCGGTGCTCGTCCGGGTGCTTCGCGATATTCTCAAACTCGCGCATCCCGTTATCCCGTTCATCACGGCGGAAGTTTACGACAACCTGCCCGAAGCGGTGCGCGACGCGGAGGACATAATGATTTCGCCGTATCCGTCGGTTAAGGATCTGAAAAGTTACAGGATCGACGCGCGCAAAATGGAAGCGGTCATGGACGCGATAAAGCGCATACGCGCCGTACGCGCGGACATGGGCGTCAAGCCGAACAGACGCACTTCGATATTCGTCAAGCCGAACGCGCTGATTTCCAAACTTCTCGGATCGGCGGGAGAATATCTCGTCAAGCTCGCGTCGGGGAACGATTTTGCCGAAGTGGTAAGCAAACCCGACGGTTGCACCACGATAATCACGGCGTTCGGCGAAGTTTATATCCCGCTCGGCGAACTCGTCGATCGCGATAAGGAGCTCGAGCGTCTCGGCAAAGAGCTCGACAACGCAAAGGGAGAGCTTGCGCGCGCCGAAGGCAAACTCGCGAATGAGAAATTCGTTGCCAAAGCGCCCAAAGCGCTTGTGGATGCGGAACGCGAAAAAATCGAAAAATATAAAGAGAGAATAGCCGTTCTCGAGAGTAAGACCGCCGAGACGAGCAAATTATAATAGTAATAAAAATCAAAGACAAAAAGTCGAATAAGGAGAGAAAAATATGATCAACTTCAAAATGCTCGGTATGCACTGCGAGGATATGCGGTTCCGCCTCAACGTAGTCAAAGCCGATCCGCAGACAAAATTCGAGATAAAACCCGAATTCAACAGACAGCTTAAGAAGGTCAAAGAGCTTCCCAAGCGTCGTATCGTCGAATTGACGGTCAAAATGGTAAGCACCGAAAACGAGCCTAAGCCTTTCGATCTCGCGATACGGCTTGTAGCCGTGTTCGATCTCGACGAGGAGATCTGGCTGGCGGAGGACGAAAAGGAGTTTATCAATGCCGCTACGCGCGCTACTTTCCCGTACCTGCGCTGCGCGATCACCAACCTCACCTCGGCTGCTATGATCAATCCGCTTATGCTTCCGCCTCTCGACGGCGGCGCGCTTTTCCCAGACGAAAAGGTGTGACGGCGTAAATCGAACGTTTGCGAGCGAGGATCGGAACGCGAGGAATGCGCGTATCGATCCGTATCGGACATGAATTACAGACAAAACGGCAGGAACTTTGAAGTTCCCGCCGTTTTTTATTGCGGTGGATTATACTGTCGGGCGCAACGTCGCGTTTCGAAGATTATCCGAAAGATATTACGGTTTTTAAGTGTTCGCGACTGACGGCGTTGGTTTTCAGAACTTCGGGGACGTCGGCGAATCCGACTTCGCGGCTGATGAGTTTGTCGACCTTGATCGCTTTATTCGCCAGCATATTGATCGCGATGCGCGTACTGCCTATGCCGTGCGAAACGCCTATTATGCCGATGTTTCGTTCGATGACGGGGAGAAGGGAACAGTCGAGCGAATATTCCGCGCCGTACCGTCCGACGATCGCCACTCTGCCGCCCCGACCGGCAAGGTCTATGCTTTGCCCGACGTCGATACCACCCGTAGCGATGTGCGCGACGCATTCTACCATTTTGCCGCCCGTGATATGGAAGATTTTATCGTGCGCGTTTTTGGTCGTGTTCGCCGTATAATATATGCCTGTTTCTTCCGCCATTGCGAGATAGTCGTCGTTGCTGTCCACGAGCACGGGCACCGCCTGATAATACAGCGCGACCTGTCCGAGGATTATGCCGAGCGTGCTTGCGCCCGAGATAACGAGATGTTCGCCTTTTTTTACTTTGAGCGCTTCGATGGTGCTCACCGCGAGCGCTATATAGTCGAGAAATACCGTTTCCTTGCCCGGAATGCGGTCGGGAATCTTGATACAGTCGCGTTCGCCCACGACGGCGAAATCGCGCATGAATCCGTTGCGGGTGATACCGTAGTATTCCACGTTCGCGCAATTGCCTTTTCCTTCGCGGCAGTCCGAACATTCGCCGCACAGCTTCTGCGGGTGTATGAACACCCGGTCGCCGCGGCTTACTTCGGTCACTTCGGATCCGACTTCGACGACCATGCCCGAGCACGATCCGCCGGGGACGACGGGAAGTACGGCTTTGTCCGAGCCTAAATACGTCTGAACGTCGGGGTGCGAGATCAGACCGTAACCGACTTTGATTTTGACTTCTTTCGGTCCCGTTTCCTCGCTCGGCAGATCGACCTGTTCGAGCGTTTCCGGAGCCGTTATTCTCCATGCTTTCATGCCGACATTATACCATTTTCACAGCCGTTTGTCAATACTTCGGTGGCATAGGTACGTTTTCGACAATTGCGGCGCATATTCGTGGAATTACGAACATATACGCCCTTATTCTTGCCCCTCGAAAATTGCGATTTCCCGCGGTTTTTGATATAATATGACCGAAAAAACACGGAGGCAAATCAAATGCAGATCAAACTTGCAATAGTGGACGACAACAGGGAATTTCTCGCACAGCTCACCGAATATTTTTCGGGCAAGAACGAGTACGAGGTAGTGGCTACGGCCGTGGACGGCGAAGAAGCGCTTACGAAGATCGCGGCGACCGATCCGGACGTGGTTTTGCTCGATCTCGTTATGCCGAAGCTCGACGGTTACGGCGTGCTCGAACAGATAGGAACGAGCCGTCGCGTGATCGTGATGAGCGCGTTGTCGGTGGGGTCGTTCGTAACGAAAGCGGCAAGTTTGGGCGCAAGATATTATATGATGAAGCCTTTTCGCTTCGAACAGCTCGACGCGCGCATTTCCGAATGTATGAAAGAGAGTACCGCGGTGCGCGTGCGCAATAAATCGCTCGAGGAAAAGATCACGAACATATTCATTACCGTCGGCATTCCCGCGCATATAAAGGGGTATCAGTTTCTGCGCGAAGCGATCAAAATGGCGATTGACAATCCCGACATCATAAACAGCATTACCAAGCGGCTTTATCCCGAAGTCGCGCGCCGCTTCGATACTTCGCCGAGCAAGGTCGAACGCGCTATACGCCATGCCATAGAAGTGGCGTGGAACCGCGGCAAGATCGAGAATATAAACAGTCTGTTCGGCGTCCGGGTCTATACGCAGAACGAAAAGCCGACCAACGGCGAATTCATCGCGCTTGTAGCGGACAAGATGTTGCTCGAGTCGGTGTAAAAATTTTTCGAAAGTTGCATTGAAACAAAGTTAAGATTGAATATCCGAGCCGAAACGGATTTTGCGAATTATTCCGCAAAATCCGTTTTTGTTTGTCGAAATCGCTTGACGGATATGTGCAATGAAATGTTATAATAATTTCAAAGGAGGAAAATGATGAATAAGAACTTGAAGTATGCGCTCGAAGACCGCGGGCTTACCGTCGAGGGGAACTCCGCATACGGATTCGTGCGCGACTACGAAACGAATTTTTTGTATTCGCCCATGAATTCGCAAGCGCCGATAAAACTGCATATTGCGTTCTACGGTACGGACGAGTGCAAGCGCGCAATCAACGAAAAGCTGTGCTCTGCGAAGCTCAGGCATTGCAAATTCACATTCACGCCGTACGGTCTTTTGTTTATTCTGAATGCTCTGACCGTAGGCAAGATCGTATCCGAATTGCCGTCGTTGTTCGATACCGTATGCGGCATTCTTTCGTCGAGCGGCGCGGAAAACCGTCATAGCTGTCCGAGGTGCGGTAAGTCGCTCGATACGGTCGCTTCCGATCGTCGGGATATAGACGGACTGAAAGTCACTTTGGATACGGGTTGTATCGAGGATATAAACGCGGTGATCGAAGCCGAGGACGAGGAATTTGCCAACGCTCCGAATAATTACGTGCGAGGATTTCTCGGCGCGTTTATCGGCGCGCTTGCCGGCGTGGCAATCGCGGTAGTATTGTATATCGCAGGTTTCGTATCCGCTGTCTCCGCGATCGTGGCTATTACCGCGGGCGCGTTTCTGTATCAGAAGTTTAAGGGCAAACCGAACAAAATGATGATCGTCATCGTTACCGTGACCACATTCGTCATGCTGATGCTTTCCATACTTATCATTTATATCGTGGCGTCGGGTATTGCGGCGGCGGAAGCGGGCGTGGATATGTCTGCGTTCGAAGCGTTCGGTTTATTGATGCGCGAAAGCGACGAGATCCGCAACGGATTTATTATAGATATGGTGTTGACGTTCGTCTTTTCTGCGATCGGCGCGGTCGTCCAGGTCGTATATCTGGCGCAGTCCGTAAAACGCAAAAAGAAGATATAATAAACAACCGAACGGAACTGCTGTGCACCTCAAAAGTTTGTCTGACTTTTGGGGTGCATTTCAATTTCCGTTCGGTCGTTTGCTTGTAAACGGGGGGGGAGATAAGTAGAAACCCGACTTATATGTTCGGGAGATTTATTCCGTGTAGTCTATCTGCCTGATATTATATCCGCCCGACGTATCAAGCGTCACGAGAGTACCGCCGCGTTGGGGCTTTCGACTTAAAATGCGCGGATATGCGGAGTAATCTATAGATTTGCCGTACACGAGGTCCACGCCTTTGTAATTTATGCCCATCGTGTTTATATGGTCGTGTCCTACGAATACGGCGTCCGTGCTGCGTTTTTCGAGGATTTTATCGAAGAACCCGCTTTCCGTTTCGGGATAGCATACTTTCTCGTCGTTCGTTCCGAATAGATATTCCGCCTCAGGAGAACCGTTTTTCAGAGCAATTTGAGCGTCGTCAAACGCGCGGAACGGTATATGCATATACACGAAAGAGCGTACGGGCTCGTCACTGCCTTCCGAAAGTTTATCGACGGTATCCGAATACCAGGCTATCTGATCCTCGTGTACGTTGTCGTATTTCAGCGACAAAGCCCCGCCGCCGTCGGTATACGAGTTGGAATCGATGAGGAACAATACGCGGTTAAGGCTGCCGTCGGCGTTTTCCACGCGTATGTATTGATTGTATCTGCCAGATATGTCCGGTTTCTTGTCCGCGTACAGCATAGGCGCGCCTTCGGCTTTAAGCTGCGCGAACAGATTCTCCGTATCCGCATGACCGAAAAGCGCCTCGTCGGTGTCGTGGTTTCCGTAAACCATAGTCCACGGCACTCCGATATTATTCATAAAAGTACAGAACTGTCGCATCGGTTTTAAGTTATTCAGACTTAATGTCTGAAGAATCATAGTGTACGCAATATCGCCGGTAACGACGATCAGATCGGGCTGCGTGTCCCTGACGAGGGAATAGCACGCGTCGAACGCCTTTTTGTCGGCGACGTGCGTATTCACTCCCGCGCATATATGCACGTCGGTAAGCTGCAGTATCCTGAACGAGTCGTTTTCGGACCGCACGGTATATACGCCCGTATCCGCGTCGTAATTGTATTCGGATGAGTGCGAGAATACCGAATAGTCGAGAGAGTTTATATATCCCGCGTTGCCGTCGCTGCCGTTCGTTATGACGAAATATCCGCCTATGCACACCGCTGCCAGGATAAAAGCGTTTACTATAGCGAAAACCGCGTATCTTATCTTTTTCCCCGAGATTCTTTTTATGGGATAAGCCGTCGCCGCTTTAACGGTAAAAATAAAAGCTGCCGTAATTAAAACAAACGTATACGTTTCGAAATTGCCCACTATGATACTTGCCGCAATATATAAAATTGCGACTATTCCCCAGAATGCCGACCACTTGATTATTTCTTTCTTAATCGTTTTATTCATGCGCTTTTCGTCGTTTTATTTTTTCGGATGAGGTTGCTCGATAAGCTCGCAGTCCGGAAGCGTCGGATTGAAACTTTCCGTTCCGCGCGCCGAAACTTTATCGTCGAGCGAAAAATCGGCGGGCAGTTTTTTGGGCGAAAAACCCGTCAGTTCTTTGAAAGTGCGGTTGAAATTACGTATCGTAGAAAAACCGCATCTTATGGCGATTTCGGTTATCTGCAGCGATTTGTCCGCACGCAGGAGACGCACGGCGTTGTCTGTTTTTACGTAATTGAGATACTGCGAGAAAGTCATGCCCGCGGCGGAATGGAAATATCGCGAAAAATACGCGGGGCTCATGCTCATGAAAGACGCCGCGTCTTCGAACGAATAGAATTCGTATTTATCGTTTATTTCGCCGAGCAGCGCTTTGAACGACTGAATGGTCGAACCGACTTCGGGGCGCCTGATGAGTTTTTCTCCGCGAAAAACGTCGATCATGAGTTTCGTTATTTCGCACGCCGCCGAAGCGTCGTAAAAGAATTTTTTTTCTTTCAGTTCTTTGCGGAGCGTCGCATAAACGTCGGGTATTCCGTAATCCGCCGACAAAAGCGGCGACGCGAGACATACGTCGTTCGTGAACCCCTTAATAAGACTGTAATCGAATATTATCACGATGAGCACGGTTTCGGGATCATGCGCGCGCATATAATGTATTTGCCCGCTATCCACGAACAGCGCTTGTCCGTCCGTAAGCGTATATCTTATCCGCTCGCAAAACACGTCGATTTTACCGTGTTCGACATACAGCAGCTCGCAGTCGTAATGCCAGTGCAAAAGATTATGCGAGTTTTTATATTTGCCCGCCCACACTTTTTCATCGTCGGAGTATTTTCGGATTTCGTGTTTCGCTATCATTTCCCAGGCTCCTTATGCGTTAATTTTAATCCCATTTTTCCGCTTTGTCAATAATTTTCGGTAAATAATGATCCGGTTAAACGATTTACGGCAAAAAATGTCCGAAACATGACAATAAATTTCTTGTAATCCCGCAAACGCAGGGCTATAATTTTCGTATCAACCATCCATCATCATTCTTTCTTTCTTTTTTCAGAGGGAGCGCCGACAAACAGGCGCTCTTTTTGATGATAATTTTCGGCGTTTTGGCGGTTATTCGGCGAATGCCCGAAAATCGGGCAATAAATGTCTATAATCAGAGCAAAAAACTTCTTGCACGCCGCTTTGACTTTTGGTATTATATAAGTATAAAAAATCGAAACCGTAAAAGGGGATAATATACGATGAAGGCAATACAGTTCAACAACGGATGGAAATGGCGTAAGACCGATGCGGAAAGCGAATGGGAGGAAGTTACCCTTCCGCACGACGCCATGATAGGCGAAAAACGGACGCCGGACAGCGACGGCGGGACGAACACGGGGTGGTTCGAAGGACACGATTACGAATACGTAAAGACTTTCGAGGTTCCGGCGGAATATAAGGACAAAGTACTGACGCTCGAATTCGAGGGCGTATACCGCAACGCGTCGGTGTATGTAAACGGCAAACTCGCGTGCAGCCGTCCTTACGGCTATACGAATTTTTACGTTCCGCTCGGCGAGTATCTGAAGTTCGGCGAACCGAACGAGGTGCGCGTAACCGCCGAAAATTCGAAACAGCCGAACAGCCGTTGGTATTCGGGCGCGGGCATTTATCGCCCCGTCACGCTCCGGGTTGCGGATAAAAAACATATACTCATGAACGGCGTCCGCGTCCGCACGATCGGGCTCGACCCTGCGGTCGTCGAAGTCGTCGTAAAGACGAGCGAACCGGGCGAAGTGAAGATCGAAGCGAGCAGAAACGGCAAAACGGTCGCGGCTTCGTCGGCGGAAAGCGAAACCGAAGCGGTGTTCGCGATCGAGATTCCGGACGCCGAGCTCTGGACTCCCGACACTCCGGCGCTGTACGAACTTACCGCGACTTTCGGCGGCGACGAACAGAAAACGACTTTCGGCGTGCGCACGATCGCCTGCGACAGTGCGTCCGGGCTTCTTCTGAACGGCAAACGCATAATTTTACGCGGCGCGTGCATACATCACGACAACGGCATACTCGGCGCAAGATGTTATGCCGAGGCGGAAGAACGCAAAGTGCGTATCCTCAAAGACTGCGGGTATAACGCGCTTCGCAGCGCGCACAATCCCTGTTCGAAAGCCATGCTCGACGCGTGCGACCGACTCGGCGTCATGATGATGGACGAGTACGTCGATATGTGGTATATACATAAGACGAGGTACGATTATGCCGATTACGTGACGGATTGGTATGAACGCGACCTGACCGATATGATCGAGAAGGACTATAATCACCCGTGCGTCATAATGTATTCGCTCGGCAACGAAGTGGCGGAAACGGGACAGAAGAAAGGTATCGAATTTTTCAGAACTATGCGCGCGTTGTGCAAAAAACTCGATCCCGAACGTCCGGTCACGACGGGCGTCAATATTTTCTTCAATTATCTTCATGCAAAAGGCATGGGCGTGTATTCGGACAAAAAAGCGAAAGAAAACCCGCAGAAAAAAGTCGGAAGCGAATTTTTCAACAACCTCGCGGGAATTTTCGGCGCGAAGTTCATGAAAACCATGGCAAAACTTCCCGGTTGCGACAAAAAGACGCGGGATTGCTATGCGGCGATGGACGTCGCCGGTTACAATTACGGCATAAAAAGGTATAAAGGCGACGTAAAGAAATATCCCGAACGCATAATACTCGGCAGCGAAACGTTCTGCTCCGACGCGTATAAGTTCTGGGAATTCGCAAAGAATCACAACTCGCTCATAGGCGATTTCGTATGGGCGGGCATGGATTATCTCGGAGAATGCGGCATAGGCGCGTGGGAGTATCACGAATACGCGCCGGATTTCCGTCACGGCGCGGGATGGATCTCGGCGGGAAGCGGACGCGTCGACCTGATCGGAAACAGGCTCGGCGAAGCGGAATATACGCGCGTGGCGTTCGAGCTTACGGACGCGCCGCAGATCGCGGTCGTTCCCGTCAGTCATACCGAAGAAAAGCATTCTCCGTCGGCGTGGAAATTTTCCAACGCGCTTACGTCGTGGTCGTGGAACGGATTGGACGGCAAGAAAGCCAAAGTAGAAGTATATTCGCGCGCGCCGATCGTGGAACTGCTCGTAAACGGCAAACGCGCAGGCAAAAAGAAATTCAAAAAGAACTGCCGTTTCGATTTCAAAGTGAAATACCGCGGCGGCGAAATCACGGCTGTTGCGCGGGACAAAAAAGGTAAAGAGCTGTCGCGAAACTCGCTTAAAACGGCGGGTAACGAAACGATTCTTTCCGTACTGCCCGAGCTTTATTCGGTCGAAAAAGGCAAACTTGCTTTCGTAAGACTCAAATATACGGATAACGATCTGACCGTCAAGCCGCTCGAGCGCGGAATAATAAAGGTGTCGGTGGAGGGCGGCGAGCTGCTTGCGCTCGGAAACGCGTGCCCCGTCAATTTTATCGGTTATTGCGGGACGGAAACGGACACGTATTACGGCGAGGCAATGGCGGTCGTCAGGGCGGGCGACGGCGGCGAAATAAAGATAACCGCGACCGACGGCAAACTTTCGGGAAGCGCCGCAATCGAAATAAAATAACCGACCTTACTCGGAGAAATTTTATGAACAGGGTATATCAATATATCGGCGGGCTTGTGCGCTACGCCGAAAAAAATCTCGGGCTTAGTCCGCGTGATTCGATTTACGCGAGAAATACCGTGCTGGGCATACTCGGACTCGATTCGTACGGCGGCGTTTGCGCCGAGGAAGTAAACGACGAAACTCCGGACGCGCTGCTCGCCGGGTTCGACGACGCTTGCATAGCCGCGGGACTGTTTACCGCCGAAGAAACGGAAAAGTATAACGACGCGGTCATGGGCGCGCTCGCGCTTTCGCCCGCCGAAGTAAACGAGCGGTTTTCGGATATTCTCGAAAAGTACGGGAGCGAAAAAGCTACGGCGTGGCTGTATGATTATTCGGTCAAGTGCGACTACGTGAAAAAATCGAAACTGGACGCAAACCCGCGGTTCGGATCGAACGGACTCGTTATTACCGTAAACAAAGCGAAGCCCGAGTTCCGCGATCCGAAAAAGGCGGCGAGCGGGAATTCGACGGCGGGCGGCTATCCGAAGTGCACGATATGCCGCGAGAACGAGGGCTATTACGGCAGGAACAAACGCACGCTCCGCACCGTGGACATAAAGCTCGGCGGCGAGGACTGGTTCTGGCAGTTTTCGCCTTACGGTTATTTCCGCGAACACGGCATTGCGGTCAATTCAAGGCATATCCCGATGCATATCGACGAGGATACGTTCGTGCGGCTGACGGATTTCGTGGATATATTTCCGCATTATTTCATCGGTTGCAACGCGCCGCTCCCGCGCATAGGCGGCAGCGTGCTTGCCCACGACCACTATCAGGGCGGCGGCGAAGTTCTGCCCCTGCACAGAGCGGGCGCGGCTATAGCGCTCGAGAGCGCGGTCAAGGGCGTAAGCGCGGCAGTGCTCGACTGGCCGGGAACGGCGGTGCGTATTTCGGGCAGAAACAAAGCGGCGGTCGTTTCGGCGTGCGAGCTTGTAAGAAAAGCGTGGGCAGGCTACCGCAACGACGAACTCGGTATCATAAACGAGGACTCTGACGGCGTTCACAGCGCGATCAGTCCCACCGCGATAAAAACCGCGGACGGGTATGAAATGACTGTAATTCTCAGAAACAACGTCACGAGCGAAAAATACCCCGACGGCGTTTTCCATGCGCACCCCGAATTTCACGCGATCAAAAAAGAAAGCATAGGATTGATCGAGGCGCAGGGGCTGTTTATTCTGCCCGGCAGACTGGAAAAACAGCTCGGCGAGATAGAACGACGCCTTGTTTCGGGGAAAGAGCTTCCCGAAGATATGACCGGATTCGGCGGTATATACGAGGAAATTAAGACGCTTGCGCCGGATCGCCCTACTGCGGCACAGGCGCATGAAGCGGTCGTGAAAGAACTGGGCGGCGTTTGTTATCGCATTCTCGAAAATACCGCCGTATTCAAAACGCAAAAACAGACTGCCGAATTTCTCACGGCGGCGGGGGTTTGCTTGCAATGACGGACGAAAAGTGTTATGATTATAAGGCTCCGGCGAGGGTTTGCAATGAACGAAAAGGATTATGATTATAAAGTCACGGCGGCGGGGCGCGTCAACATAATCGGCGAACATATCGATTATTGCGGCGGAAAAGTTTTTCCCGCAGCGTTGTCGCTTTGCAATACGGTATACGTCCGCGCCAACGGCACGGATAAAATCAACCTGTCCTGGACGACGCTCGACGATAAAGTCACGCTCGGGCTGTCAGAGCTTGGGTCGTACCGGAATTTACGCTACGGCAATTATCAGGCGGGCAGTGCTCTTGCGTGGAAAAACGCGGGGCATAAGCTCGTCGGGTGCGATATGGTTCAGTCGTGTTCCGTCCCGTTCGGAAGCGGACTTTCGTCCTCGGCGGCGATCGAGGTTTCGACCATCGCCGCGCTGGCGACGGTCGCGGGCGAGAGCTTCGACCCCGTCGAAGTCGCGCTTGCCGCGCAGCGCGCCGAATGCGATTACGCCGGCGTGAACTGCGGAATAATGGATCAGTACTCGTCGGCGTGCGGCAAAAAGGATTGCGCGATCCTGCTCGACTGCAAAACGCTTGAACGCGAGTACGTCCCGCTTGTGCTCGGCGACTGCGCGCTCGTCATCGTCAATTGCAACAAACCGCACAATCTCGCGGAAAGCAAATACAACGAACGCCGCGCCGAAACGGAGGAAGCGTTCAAAGCGCTTAAAACAAAACTCGATATTTCCTGTCTTGCCGACGTTACGACAGCGGAGTTCGGAAAGTACTCGTACTTACTCGGCGGAAAAGTCCGCGACAGGGCGCGGCACGTCGTAGAGGAGTGCGACAGAGTGGAAAAAGCGGCGGAAGCGATGAAAAAAGGCGATCTCGTCACGCTCGGCAATCTTCTTACGACTTCGCATAAGTCGCTTAAAGAGCTTTACGAAGTCACGGGGAAAGAACTCGACGCGCTTTTCTTCGCGGCTATAGCTCACCCCGCGTGCCTCGGGTCGAGAATGACCGGCGCGGGCTTCGGCGGTTGCACTATATCGATAGTGAAAAAAGACGGAGCCGAGGATTTCAAAGAATACGTAACCGGGCGTTACGAAAAAGAAACAGGCTATGCGCCGCGTATTTTCGACGCGTCGATAGCCGACGGCATAACCGTTACTGAGATAAATCGGAGGTAAAAATATGAAAATACTCGTTACGGGCGGCGCGGGCTATATCGGTTCGCATACCTGTGTGGAACTACTCGAAAAAGGTCACGACGTCGTGGTTATAGATAACTTCGACAATTCTTCGCCTATGAGTATCTCGCGCGTGGAAAAGATTACGGGCAGATCCGTAAGTATGTATAAGGCGGACGTCCGCGATTTTGACGCGCTCGAAAAAATTTTTACCGAACATAAGATAGATTTCGTCATTCATTTTGCGGGCCTCAAAGCGGTGGGCGAATCGGTGGCGAAGCCGATCGAATATTATAACAACAACCTTTACGGCACGCTCGTGCTTCTCGATGTTATGAGAAAGCATGGTTGCAAAAAAATAGTTTTCTCGTCGTCGGCGACGGTATACGGCACGCCCGAGCGGTTGCCGCTCGACGAAACGTGCAGGACGGGCGGCACGACGAACCCTTACGGGACGAGCAAGTATTTTCAGGAAATCATGCTCTGCGACGTGTACGCTTCGGACAATGAGTGGACGGTTATGCTTCTCAGGTATTTCAATCCCGTCGGCGCGCACGAGAGCGGGCTTATCGGGGAGGATCCGCAGGGCATTCCGAACAATCTGACCCCGTATATAGCGAAAGTCGCGATCGGCGAACTTAAGGAAATAGGCGTGTTCGGCGACGATTACGATACGCCGGACGGTACGGGCGTGCGCGACTATATCCACGTCGTCGATCTTGCGAAAGGGCACGTCGCGGCGATAGAGCACGCGGATAAACCCGGAGTGTATACTTACAACCTCGGCACGGGCGTGGGATATTCGGTACTCGACGTGATCCGGGCGTTCGGTAAAGCGTGCGGACGCGACCTGCCTTACGTTATCAAACCCCGTCGCCCCGGCGATATTGCGGCTTGCTATGCCGACGCGGGCAAGGCGAAACGCGAGCTGGGCTGGGAAGCCAAACTCGGTCTTGACGATATGTGCGCGTCGCTCTGGAAATGGCAAAGCAAGAACCCGAAAGGATATAAGAGCTGAAAAAAAGGAGACGTTCGACCGTGATAGTCAAAACGAAATACGATACTGCGTTCGGCCGTGACGTTTTTCTGTACACGATGACGTCGCCGTCGCTCGAGGTCGGCGTGACCGATTTCGGAGGTATAGTGCAATTCATCCGCGTTCATACGCCGCACGGGAAAAAGAACGTTTGCCTCGGGTTCGGTACGGTATCCGATTACGTTAAATCGGGATCTTATGCCGGCGCTCTTATCGGGCGCGTCGCAAACCGTATATCGGGCGCGGAGTTTACGCTCGGCGATAAGAAATATACGCTCGACCGCAACGACGGCGGAAACTGCAATCACGGCGGGTTCGAGGGCTATAACAAAAGATTTTTCGAGGCGGAAACGGACGGGGACGCTCTTGTGTTGTCGCTCGACAGCCCGGACGGCGATCAGGGCTTTCCGGGACGGCTTTTAATGCGCGTTCGTTTCGAACTGAACGACAATGAATTTTCGGCGCGTTTCGAGGCGGAGAGCGACCGCGATACGCTGTGGAATCCTACTTGTCATATATACTTCAATCTCGGCGGAGAGGAACGCGGGGATATAAAAGACACCGTGCTCGGGCTTCGCGCCGACGCGTATACTCCGTTGTCGTCCGAGCGCGTGCCTACGGGCGAGGTCAGACGGGTCGCGGGGACTCCTTTCGATTTCTTAAGTCCGCGCCGGATAGGCGAGCGCGCGGACGATAAAAGCCTGATTTTTACGGGCGGGTACGATCATAATTTCGCGCTTATTTCCGAACATGCGGCGACCGCAACTTGCGAAAGAAGCGGGATTTCCATCGATTTGTATACCGATATGCCCGGGCTTCAGTTCTATACCGGCGGCAGCCTGAACGGCGCTGAAGGCAGGAGTCGCAAGTATTTTCCTTACGACGGGTTCTGTCTGGAGCCGCAATATTTCCCGAACGCAATCAACACGCGCGGGTTCGTGCCGCCCGTTCTTCCGACGGGAGAAAAGCGCGAGCATTTTATTAGGTATGTTTTTAATGTAAAGTGATTGCGCGGCTTGTTGCGCGGCTTATAAGCTGCGCGATAGTTCGTCAGCCGTCGCGCCGACCTCGGTCATTTACGTAGTTGTAAATTCCCGTCGGACGGTGCTCGGACTTCCTGCTCTCGCTTGCTTCAAAGCCGCGCAAATTGCTCATCATAGCTTGCAAAAATTTTCAGCCTTTTTCCCTGTCATTTCGACCATGCGCATGAAATCATACCATCCCTGTCATTTCGACCAAGCGTGTAAATCGCCGCACCTCTGTCATTTCGACCAAGCGGCGAAAGCCGCGCGTGGAGAAATCTTTTATAAATAAAGTCCAAATAAAAGATAAAGTTCTCTCCGCTCCGCATACGCTACGGTCGAGATGACAAAAAAGTGACATTTACGCTTCGGTCGAGATGACAAGAAATAAACTTGATTTTACTTAACATAGCTTTAATAAATATGGAATAGAGTCAAGTCACAAGGAACAGACTTGCCGCGATACGGCAACAACGAAAAGAATACATTACACGTGCTGACTTTATTCGCTTCCCTGCAGAGGGAAGTCGTTTGCGGGGGTTCGGTAGAGGGCACCCGAAAGTGTCCCCGACTTGTTGCGCGGCTTATAAGCGGCGCATTTCATCGTCACGCTGCGGCAACCCTCGGTCATGTACGATAAGTACAATCCCTCGGGTTATCCTCGCGTTCCTCGACCTGCTTGCTTCTAAGCCGCGCAAATTGCTCATCATAGCTTGTGCACGAAAAAACGTAAAATATGCGAGCTTATAGCTCAATATTGTATCGCACCTCGCGCGGGGTTTACATTATAAAATTATAAAATAAAAAACAATATTAAATGTTATTAAACAATATTAAACGTTTTACGCGCGTATACGCTCCCTTTATATTTTTTCAGCGCATGAAAAAGTGCCTTAATCACATCACACTTCGCGGATTTTACCGTTCGAAAAATCGTAAACGTAAGAGGAGTCGTAACTCGTCACGTAATCTCCGCCTTTCCATGACGTAAAATAATTTACGTTCCGGACTTTATTGTAAGCGTACTTGCACCTTACTATATCCGCGGCTTCCGTCACGTATTCCGGCGCGAAGCCGTCGGATACGAACGCAGTCTTACCGCCCGACGTGTACAGCCAACCGCATACGGTTTTGTTTACTTCCGCAACGTCGAATTTGCCGTCCGACCGTTCTATCCCGACGAGCGGGATGTCCGTAGCCGCAATTGTTTTCAATCCGCTTATATCGCCGCGGAGTGCAAAACGCACTTCGGCGACGTCGAGTTTGTCCGCAAGTTCGGTTATGCTTTTTGCAACGGCTTCGTCGAGCGCGGTTGCGTATACGACGAACTTCGTTTCGCTTACGCGGGAACGGCGGAGCGCGCTTACGACTGCGTTCGCGTCGGTCAGATCGCCGATCAGGTATCTTTCGTCCCCGTCGCAGATCACTGTCAGAGTGTCGCTGCCGCCTACGGCGATAAGCGCGTTCGTGTATTTCAGTCCGTTTTCCGACCCGACTGCGACGGCGCAAAGCGCGATTGTCAGCACGAGATTGACGAATTTCTTATGCGGCGCCATGACGAACCGCGACATGAAAAAGAGCAGAACGGGCAGAGCAAGCGCGAGCGGAGCGAGTTGGATCGTTATGCTTGCGGCGGGAAGTCCGCTTACCAGCGAGCACGCGCCGAGCATGGTATTTATCAGAAATTTCGACGGCAGGAGCAGGGCGGGTAATGCGAACGACAGCGGCAGGCATAGAACGAAGAACGAGAACATCGCTCCGAGCGCGCCCATAAACAGCGCGTTCACGGGCAGAGAATATATGTATAATTGTTTGAAGAATACCGCAGTTACCGGCGTGATTGCGAGTTGGACGGACACGGATGCGCTTATCGCGTTTGCGACGAACTTAGGCAATTTCAGTTTGCTTCGCATGAACTTCGAAAAAGGCGCGGAGAACAGAATCAGCCCGCCGACCGCGCATATCGACATAAGAAATCCGCAATCGAACAGATAATACGGCGATATGCAAAGACAGACCGTGCCCGCAAGACAGAGCGAATTCAACGGATCGTTCCGCCCGAACAGAGGCGCGAACAGGAATATCGTGTACATTATCGCAGCTCTTATCGCGCTCGGGCTGCCGCCCGTAAAAATTACGTAGGCGACAAGCAGAACGGTCGTGATTATTCTGCTTGCCGGCGCGGGCAGACGGCAAAGCGAAAGCAGGCGCGTTATAAGCGCCGCGATCAGTCCTATATGCAGACCGCTTACCGCGAGTATGTGTCCGATACCCGTTTTTGCGAAAGCGTCCGAAATCTCGTCGGACAATAAAAAGCGGTCGCCCGCAGTCATGCCGTACGCCACCGCGCCGGCTTCGTCGCCCATCGCCGACAGCAAGTGTTCGCGCAGTCCGACGCGTATGACTTCGAGCGGAGCGCCTTCGCCCGGTTCAACGCCGGCGAGCTCGTCGGCGTCCGCGTATATGCGATATTTCAGACCGCTTCTGACTGCGCTTGCGTTTACCGAACTGCCGAAAAGCTCTATGCCCGTCGGTTCGGCGCGCACTCCGACGATATACCCGCATTCCACTTCGTAAAAACTCTCGTCCGCGCCGCTCAGGTATAATTCGGCGTTGCCGCCGATCTCTTTACCGTCGAAAGACAGGTCGGACAGCGTAGCTACGAACCGATCGCCGTCGAATTCGTAATGCTCGGTCACCCTGCCTATAATAAGTTTCTCGCCGACTTCGGCGTTGTCGTAGTCCGCAGCCGTTGCGAAAAACTGTATGCACGTCGCGATCACGGCGGCAAGAGCGATCGCAAAAGTCACGACTTTATAAACGTCGCGGCGGACGATATTTATAACCGCGAGCGCGATCGTTCCCGCAGCCGTACAACCGAGCAAGGCGACGCCGAGCGGAAACATAAAATAAGCGGTCAACGAAAACAATACGCCGACCGCGGTGAGTGTGAAAATTATCTGAAAAGGACGGAAATTAATCAACCGCATTTTCGGTTATTTCTATAGTCTTTATGATTACCGGTTTTATCGGAACGTCGTCGTAATAGCCTACGGAATGAGTCCCGACTTTGCTTATCCCGACTGCGACGGCTATCGATTCTTTATCCTCGCATTCCCCGAAAGCGGCGTACTGCCCGTCGAGGAACTTGCAGTCCGCGGTGCATATGAAGAACTGCGACGACGCGCTGTCCGGAACGTTGGTGCGCGCCATGGAAATCACTCCGGGCTTATGCGACAGCGGATTGTCGAACCCGTTCAGCCTGAATTCGCCGCGAATGCTTTTCGGCGCGTGTTTTTCGATCAGCTTTCCGCCTTTATCGACGAAACCTCCGCCCTGAACCATGAAGTCGGGGATCACGCGGTGAAAGCAGAGACCGTCGTAAAATTTATGCGCGCACAGCCCGATGAAATTTTTGACCGTGATCGGAGCGACTTCGGGGTATAATTTCAGTCTGATTTCGTTGCCGTCCTCGAGCTTTACGACGGCTTTGATTTCGCTTGCCATATACTTTCGTCTCCTTAAATAACGAATTTACCGCTTTTTTTATTGCTTACGGCTTGCAATATTTATTATAATCAAGTATAATTGCTGTGTCAAGTATGTAAAAAGAATTTCGGGTAAAAACAGATTTATATTTACGGAGCTTATGGAAAAAGATTTCGAATTCGACGGAATAGTTATCGGCGCGGGTCATGCCGGAATAGAAGCGGCGCTCGCCCTTGCGCGTACGGGAATGCGTACGCTCGTTCTTTCCGTGTCCCTGGATAATATCGGCTGGCTGGCTTGCAATCCGTCCATAGGCGGGACGGCGAAAGGTCATCTCGTGCGCGAAATTGACGCGCTCGGCGGCGAAATGGGCGTTGCCGCGGACAAATGTCTTACCAATTTGCGTATGCTCAATTCGTCCAAAGGTCCCGCTGTGCGCAGTCTGCGCGCGCAGATAGATAAGTATAAGTATCACGCTTATATGAAAAGCGTGCTCGAAAACGATCCGAATATCGTGCTTCGTCAGGGCGAAGCGGAAAAAATACTGACCGAAGAAAAAGACGGCGCGATCCGCGTTTCGGGCGTGACTACGGTATTCGGACTGACTTACCGCGCGCCGACGGTCATAGTGTGCTCGGGCGTGTATCTCGGCGCGGACATAATAGTCGGAAGCGTCATTCTGCCGCAAGGTCCCGCAGGATTTCCGCGCGCGTCGAAATTGACGCAAAGCCTGATCGATCTCGGGCTCGAAGTGCGGCGGTTCAAAACAGGCACTCCCGCACGCGTGCATAAAGATTCGGTCGATCTCGATAAACTCGAGGTTCAGCGCGGCGAGGAAGGGCTCTATTCGTTCTCGACGCTGTCGAAGAAGGTGAACGGCACCCGCGAGATATGTTATCTCGGTTATACCAACGAGCGCACGCACGACGTGATAAGGAACAATCTGCACCTTGCGCCGAAGTATAACGGCACCATTAAGGGTACAGGTCCGCGGTATTGCCCGAGCATAGAGGACAAGATCGTCAAATTCCCGGACAAGACGCGGCATTCTTTTTTCCTCGAGCCGGAGGGCGACGGGACGAAAGAAATGTACGTTCAGGGGATCTCCACCGGACTTCCCGCGTCCGTTCAGCTCGAGATGTACCGGACGATCGAGGGGTTCGAAAACGTCCGCATCATGCGCGACGCTTACGCGATAGAGTACGACTGCATAAATTCGCTCGAACTTCTTCCGACGCTTGAACACAAACGTATAAGCGGGCTGTTTTTCGCAGGGCAGGTGAACGGTACGTCGGGCTATGAGGAAGCTGCGGCGCAGGGGCTTGTCGCGGGCGTGAACGCGTCGCTTAAGCTCCGCAAACAGCCGCCCATGATTCTCCGCCGTTCGGGGTCTTATATCGGCGTAATGATCGACGACCTTGTTACGATAGGCACGGACGAGCCGTATCGTATGATGACGGGCAGAGCGGAATACAGGCTGTCGCTCCGTCAGGACAACGCGGATGAAAGACTTACGCCCGAGGGCTTCCGCGTCGGGCTTGCCGGTAAAAAGCGCATGAGCTTGCTTAAGAAAAAACTCGGAAAACTCGAGAAGGCGAAATCGCTTCTTTCGCTTCATGCGCCGCGCGCCGTGATCGAAGGGATTTTTGCGGAAACGGGCTGTCCGTTGCCGCTGTCCGGCGCCACGCTCGGCGGACTTATCAAACGCCCCGAAATAACTCCCGCCATGCTTATGCGGCATTGGGACGTACTCGATTTTCTGTCCCCGCACGAAGCGGAATCGTTCTTTACCGACGTAAGGTATTCGGGGTATCTCGAGCGACAGGAAAAAGTGCGCAGCGAAACAGAGCGCGTGGAAGATATGCCGCTTTCGCCGGACACCGATTATATGCTCATGCACGGACTGCGTATCGAGGCGCGCGAAAAACTCAATAAAGTGAAGCCGCTTACCGTCGGACAGGCGAGCCGCATTCCCGGAGTGACTCCCGCCGATGTAAACGTGCTTATAATAAAGACCAAAAAATAAGAGGGCTTTCGCATTTGCGATTATTGTCGTCGTAAAAAATCCGCGCGTAACGATAACGCGCGGATTTTCGATAAATATTATCTCAATCGCGGTTCGGCGTCGTTTATTCTCCGCCTGCGGCTTTGAGCATACGGGTATACAACCCGTCGAGCACGACGAGTTCGTCATGCGTGCCTTTTTCCGCAATGCGTCCGTTATCCATTACTATGATCAGGTCGCTGTCGCGGACGGTGGAAAGGCGGTGTGCGATGACGAACGTGGTTTTGCCTTTGAGAAGTTCGGCGAAAGCCGACTGTACCGCGCGCTCGGTCATAGTGTCGACGGACGCCGTCGCTTCGTCGAGTATAAGCATTTCGGGCGAAGCGAGGAATACGCGCGCTATCGCGATCAGCTGTTTCTGACCCTCGCTCAGTTCTTCTCCGTCGCCCGAGATCACGGTGTCGTAACCGCGTTCGAGCGTGGAAACGAATTTATCGAGGTGCGCCGCTTTCGCCGCTGCGAAAATTTCTTCGTCGGTCGCGTCCGGCTTGCCGTATGCGATGTTTTCTTTGATCGTGCCGCCGAACAGCCAGGTTTCCTGAAGCACCATGCCGAACGAACGCCTGACGCCTTCGCGCGTGAAAAGCTCGATATTTTCGCCGTCGTAGATTATTTTACCGCCCGTGACGTCGTAGAATCGCATTATGAGGTTTATCACCGTCGTTTTACCGCTGCCCGTAGTCCCCACGATCGCGACTTTTTTCCCGCCGTCCGCGCGGAAACCGAGCCCCTCTATGAACGGTTTATCCGGGGTATACGAGAAAGCCACGTTATCGAATTCGATATAATCGACGGGAAGTTCGGGCAGTTTGTTTCCGCCCTTGTCCTCGCTTTTTATGTCGATGAGCTCGAATATTTTATTGCCTGCGGCGGATGCGGTCTGAAGTTCCGCGGTGACGCTCGTCACGTCGTTGAACGGCCGCGCGAACTGATTGGCGTATGACAGGAACGCGGACAGACCGCCTACTGTAAGCGCCGCGCCTATATCCGCCGACCAGCCTCCGCTTCCGATCACGAACAGTCCGCCGACTATTGCGACCGACGCGTATACCATATTGTTTACGAGCCTGCTCATGGGGTTGACGAGCGCGCCCGCGAACTGGCTTTTCAGTCCGCTGTCGAAAAGATCCGCGTTGAGTTTTTCCACGTCGTTTTCGCTTTGGCGCAGACAGCCGTAAGCGCGTAGTACGCGACTTCCCGCGAAATACTCCTCGACCGTTCCGCTCATGCGTCCCATATTCGCCGACTGCTTTGCAAACGACACGCGGTTGCGCTTTGCGATCTTGATCGCAACGAGCGCGGAGAAGGGGGTCAGAAGCACCACCGTCGTAGCTACCGCCCAGCTCAGCAGGTACATACAAACGAGCGTGACGGCGAGCGTGACGGCGCCGGACGAGAGCTGCAGAAGTCCCTGATAAAGCCCGTCCGAAAGGTTTTCTCCGAACGTCGACATTCGCGCCATAAGATCGCCGCGGCTGCGTCCGTCTATTTCGGCGAGCGGGAGCGAGAGCAGTTTTTCGTACAGCTGTCGTCGCACGTCGCGCACGGTCATGAACGCGAGCCCGGACAGAAGAACGTTTCCGAGCCAGACGAGTGCGCCGGACAGAGTTACGCATACCGCTATGACTATGCAGTATATGCTTATTTGCTTAAAGTCCGTTCCGCCGTAAACGGCAAGATCGATCGCTTTGCCCACGAGAATGGGCGCGACCATATTGAGCGCCGTGCCGATCGTTATTGCGGCAAGCCCGCCGAAAAAGCAAGCCTTATGGCGGAAGGCGTATGAGAGCAGTCTCGAAATAACGCGTTTATTCATCCGTTCACCACCATGCTTGCGTACAGCTCGCACGACCGCATAAGTTCGTCGTGCGTACCGAGTCCGACGACCTTTCCGCCGTCGAGTACGAGTATTTTATCCGCGTGCCTTACGTTGCCCGGGCGTTGGGAAATATTGATCACCGCGCGGCTTTTGTCCGAAAGCACGTTTTTCATTACGCGCGCTTCGGTCACGTAGTCGAGCGCGGACGCCGCGTCGTCGAGAACGAGTACGGGCGATTCCTTCAGCGCCGCCCGAGCGAGCGACAGACGTTGTTTTTCGCCGCCCGAGAAATTCGAGCCTTTTTGCCGCACTTCGGTATCAAGTCCGTTTTTCTTTTCGAGGAATCCCCACGCTTCGGTTTTTTCGAGCGCTTCTTTCATACGTTTATCGTCGTTAATTCCGCTCTGAGCGAGGTTGCTTCGCACGGTGCCCGCAAACAGCAACGGTTTCTGCGGCGCGAGAGTTACAAGCGAACGGAGCTGCTCGTCGGTATATGCTCCGACGTCGTTGCCCGCGATTTTCACGCTTCCGCCGGTTGCTTTGTAAAACCTTGCGAGCAGACCGGCAAGCGTGGATTTGCCGCTTCCCGTCG
>CANDJX010000001.1 GCA_947385185.1 uncultured Clostridia bacterium | reverse complement strand
CTATACCTTGATAATTTGCTTTACTCTATGTAGTTGTCAATGTACGATGTTGCCCTTCGACCGATTCAGTCGGGGTTTATATCCGATCGCCCGTCCGCGACTGCGAACGAAGCGTTTTCGGCTCATGAGGCTGTTATTTCACGGCTATTCTTCGCAAAAAGGGCGCAAAAAAAGGCATAACCACATATCAAATATCGGAATGATTTTGATATCCTGTTACGCCAGAGGTATTTATGCTTCTAAATACGTAGTCCAAATAACAAGCCGCCGTCTCAAGTGACAGCTCGCTTATAATACCTTATTTGAGCAAGGAAGTCAAGCATTTTACGCAAACTTTTTCAAAAATTTTTAATAAATATTTTCCTTAAACCCCGACTTGTGCCCCGCCGTCCGCCCGACCGCAATATATTGTGGTCGTCGGCGGATAACGTCAGCGGTTGACTCTTACCGCGCCGTTGTCGCACTTATTTCCCCACGAATCGATGAGCTTATCCCCGCCGTAGACGCAAATTATTTCGCAATGATTGGCGCACTTCGGGCACTCGAAACCTTTCGTGCGGAATTCTGCGTCGGCGACGTCGAACGAGAACGGTTTCTCCTTTCCGCTTCTGCGCGCGAGTACCGCCACGCCGAACGCGCCCATAAGATGTCCGTTTTCGTCCACGGTGACTTCGCAACCGACTTCGTCCTCGAACGCTTTTTTCACGCCCACGTTCTTGCTTACGCCGCCCTGAAAGACCACAGGCGGTTTTATGCGCTTGCCGCGACCGATATTATTGATATAATTCGATACGACGGCTTTGCAAAGCCCCGCGATTATATCCTCTTTTTTGTGCCCGATCTGCGCTTTGTGCACGAGATCGCTTTCGGCGAAAACCGTACAGCGTGCGGCGATGTTGGTCGGGTTTTTGCTCGTAAGCGCGATTTCGCCGAAGTCCTCCACGGACACGCCGAGACGGTGCGCCTGACTGGAAAGGAACGACCCCGTGCCCGCGGCGCAGAGCGTATTCATGGCATAGTCTACGACGAAGCCGTTTTCTATGATGATTATTTTGGAGTCCTGCCCGCCGATTTCGAAAATCGTCGCAACGTCTGGATGGAGGGTGATTGTACCTACGGCATGAGCGGTGATTTCGTTTTTGACGACTGCCGCGTCGGTAATCACGCCGATCAGCTTACGCGCGCTCCCCGTCGTGCCGACGGCTGCGATCTCCGCGTCCGAACCGACGAGCTTGCCCTCGAGGACTTTGAGCAGACGCTTTACGGCGCCCATTGGATCGCCTTCCGTCCAGAGATACTCGCTTGCGAGTATATTGTTGTCTTTGTCGATCACGACGCCTTTGGTCGAGATCGAACCTATGTCTATGCCGAGATATGCTTTCATTGTTTTTCGTCCTTATGCTTGCGCGCTTCCACCATATCGTAGAACGCCTCGAGTCTGGTTTTTATTCCCGCTTCGCCCGTCTGCGAGTCGAAACTGAAATGCAGAATGGGAATATTGTAATCTCTGCTTATGTTCTGCAGGATCGGGATCGCGTCGACTTCCGGCGTACAGCCGAACGACTTGACCTGTATTATGCCGTCCACGCCCGCGTTTGCGAACTCGAGCGCTTCCGCGACCGAGAAATTACTCGTCCCGCCTATATAATATTTCGCATACTTCTTGCCGTAATGCAGTCTGTCCTTGTATCTGTTATGCACAAGTGTATTGGACACGTTCATGCTTCGGAAAATTTCCATTCCGAATCTGGCGAACTCGCGTTCCATGAAATAATTACTGAACGGCTCCTGCGCCGTATAGAAATCCCCTATCATTCCGACCTTGACGGTACGGTCGGGTTTCGTCGTCTTTACGGAATGCAGGCGTTCGCGATATTCCTTATAAAGTTTTTTAAGCGCTTTACCGCTCGGCACGTCCTCGCATTTCTTCAGGAATTCGCGATAAACGCCGTCGAGTTCGCCCTCGTTCGCCTCGAATCCCACGTTACGGCGCAGATAGTCCTCGAACTCGTCAATCATTTCGATCATGCGGTACGTCGTTCTCCAGGCGGGCAGAACGTGCAAAAGCGTCATTTCGGGATTGATTATGCGGAAATGCTCGAATATCGACTTAGGTGACGTAAAATCGATGTCCGCCATATTGAAGAACGAGAATTCGTATCCCATATCGCGCAATATGCGTTCGGCAAGCTCGCCGTAAAAGTTCAGACGGCAATTCCCGAAAATCTGCATAAGACAGTTCGCGCCCATTTCGAGCACCTCGAGATAACAGCCCAGACAGTACTTGAACGGCACGCAGACGTAATCGGGGCTGTATTTACTCCCCAGCTCGAGCGTGCGGCGGGTTATGGGCGGCGGCGTGAGATATTTTACGTCGAAGCCTTTTTCGCAAAGATATTTGAACGCGGGCGCGTAATTCGCCCACTGCGGGAAACAAGCGAGTATATCGGTATTCATTGCGCGCCCTCCCGTTTGAAATTTATTATATCCACAAAACTTTCCAGCCGCGTTTCGATTCCGGCGGTCGCGTCCTGCGCGTCGATTGTAAGCGTTATAATCGGAAGCTGCTTATACTCGCGGACGATAAGCTCGTTGACCATGCTGTCCGGACCGCACGGGAACGTAGTCAACAGTACGACACCGTCGACTTTGTCTTTCATAAGTTGTATCGCGCCCATCAGGTGACGGTTGTACGCCCACGGCATGGTGCGCGTCACTTCTTTGGACGCGCCGATACACTGCCTTGCGTCGGCATACTCGGCGATAATCGGTTCGACTCCGAGCCCGGCAAGCGCGCGAAGAATGGGGCGACCGATATATGCGTCGCCGATATTGTATGCGTGCGCGACAACGAGCACTTTTATCTTATCCGTTTCGCGCAAGGTCTTTTCCTGCGTTTCGGCGCGGAAAACTTCGTAATATTGCTGAGCCTGTTTCGCTACGTCGTAAGCGTATTTCACGTTCGCGCTCTTAAGTCCGAGATATTTGCCCATGCGGCGCACGGCTTTGCGCTCGGTCAGAAGTTTTTTGTTCCCGATATTATAAAACAACAGCTTTACGTCGCGGCCGCGGAACACGTTTGCGACCAGATCGGTCTGCGCGAGAAACTTCGTGCACATTCCGTAACCGTATGCAAACTCGACGCGCGGCAAAAACACGTAATCGCACCTGCCTATAAGCCAATCGACCTGCCCGAGCAGAATTTTCGTCGGCAGACACGTTTCGTCCACGGACAAATGCGTGCCGCGCGCAATGATCTCTTTCGTCGTTTCGGGTCCGATAATATATTCAATTCCGAGCGTATCGAAAAACGTTGTCCAAAATTTTTCGTTTTTATAATACAGCAACGCTCTCGGTATTCCGACTTTCATCAACCGTCCTCCGTCTGTACGGATTATACCACACCGGAAGTTTAATAGTCAAATATCTGCGTGATTTTCAAAAAAACCGTGACGTTATGCAAGCGCAACGAGCCGTTTCGCAAAAAACAGCGGCCGCGCATATTTTGCGCCGCCGCTGTTTGCGTCAGTATGATTCTATATAACGCTTTCTTTCTCGATGTAATAAGGATGCGTCGGGTGTCCGGAAAGCAACCGCCCGTCCAGAACGTGCGCCGCTTTATCCATTATGACGCAATTCAGAGTCGATCCGGTATCTATGCGCGAATCCTGCATGATGATCGAATTCGTCACTTTCGCGCCTTTGGCTATATGACAGCCGCGGAATATGATCGAATTCTCGACCTCGCCTTCGATAATGCACCCGTCGGCGATCATGGAATCGCGCACGAGCGCGGTGTCGGTAAACTTCGCCGGAGCGGAGTCGCGCACCTTCGTGTATATCTCCGCTCCGCCCTTATAGAAAAGCTCGCGAACGACGTCGGGATCGAGAAGATCCATAGAATGCTTGTAATAATCGGTCAGGCTGTTAATCGCGGCGTAATATCCGTCCTGTTCGTACCCGTAAACGCTGTATTCTTTTATGTTCGAAAGAATGTCGCGCGAGAACGATTTGATTCCCCATTTGTCCGAGTTTTCGATGATATACATCAGTTTACGCTGCGAAATGATCATGAAATCGGTGTAAACCTTTTTCTCGCCTGCGGCGCCGTCGTTCATATTCACTTTGGTGACCTTGCCGTTTGCGTCCGTATCGAGGACAAGACGGTATGTATCCGAGGCGTCGATTTTCTTTTTTCGGTAAACGAGCGTGATGTCGGCGTTATTCTTTTCATGCGCTTTGAGCGCGGGAGCAAGGTCGATATTGCATACGATGTCGCAATCCGCCATGACTACGTAATCCGCTTCGTTGTGACGAATGAAACTGCTTACGCTCTTAATCGCCTCGAAACGATTGTTGAATACTCCGCCGCCCGAAGCGTCGTTGAACGGAGGAAGGATCGTAAGGCCGCCGTTTTTGCGCGCGAGTCCCCAGCTCTTTCCGCTCTGAACGTGGTCCATGAGCGACTGATAATTATACTTCGCGATTATACCTATATTCGTAATGCCGCTGTTGACCATATTCGAAAGCACGAAATCGATCAGACGGTATCTTCCGCCGAAAGGCACGGACGCAAGCGTACGCACTTTCGTGAGTTCGGGAATATCCCGTTCGTGAATATTGGAAAAAATTATACCGAGAGCTTTCATATTATTCCGCCTCCGTTATACTGCCGCAATCGAGCGTCGTTCCGTCGGGAACGACGGAGTTTCTGCCTATAAGCGTAATCTTGTCCGGGCTTGCCTTGCCCTCGCCGACGATACAGTTCTCGCCGACGGTTACGTTCTCGTCTATAATGGCGTAAGAGAGTTTCGATCCCGCGCCGATCACCGTGCCGCTGAATACGACCGAGTTTTCGATCACCGCGCCCTCGCCGATCGTAACGCCCTCGCCGATAACGGAGTTGACTACTCTGCCCGAGATTATGTCGCCTTCGGTGACGATACTGTTCGTAACGCAGCCGTTTTTGGTAAGGAGCAACGCGGGCGGATATGCGTCGTTACCCGAATATATCTTCCACGCGCCGTCGTACAGCGAGAACACGGGATTGATGCCGAGCAGATCCATGTTGGCTTCCCACAGGCTCTTGAGCGTGCCGACGTCCTTCCAGTATCCCTCGAACTGATAAGCGAACACGCGCATATTTTCGGCAAGCATTTTCGGAATAATATTCTTTCCGAAATCTTTTTCGCTGTCCGGATCCGCGTCGTCCTCGGTAAGCATACGCACGAGCACGTCTTTTTTGAACAAATAGACGCCCATCGACGCGTGATTGCTCTTAGGCTCTTTCGGCTTTTCGGCGAAATCGAAAATGCGGAAATTCTTGTCGTAGCTCATGATACCGAAACGCGATGCCTCGTCCATGGGAACGTCGATAACGGCGATCGTTATGTCCGCGTCCGTTTCGATATGCTGAGCGAGCATTTTCGAGTAATCCATTTTGTAAATATGATCGCCCGAAAGAATAAGGACGTGTTCGCTGTCGTATTTATCGAGGAACTGAATGTTCTGATAAATCGCGTTCGCGGTGCCTTCGTACCACCGCGCGCCTTTCTTTGCCTGATACGGCGCCAGTACGTGCGCGCCGCCGTTTTTGCGGTCGAGGTCCCACGACTCGCCGGTGCCTATGTATTCGTTCAGAACAAGCGGCTGATACTGCGTCAGGACGCCCACGGTGTCTATGCCCGAGTTCGAGCAGTTAGACAGCGGAAAGTCGATTATGCGGTATTTCCCGCCGAACGAAACCGCGGGCTTTGCCACGGTCGTAGTCAAAGCCTTGAGCCGCGACCCTTGTCCGCCCGCAAGAAGCATTGCAACGCATTGTTTCTTTTTCATTGTTTCTATACCCCTTATATGATTATATTTTCCGAATCGACCGCCTACGTTACGCGACCGACCGATCCGAGATCCGATAATTTTACCCGTTTCGTAATAACCCGCGAAAGCCACGCGGAAATAATTTCCGCGCGGCTTCCGGATCTTAAGTTCGGGTTCCTGTTCTCATCCTTTTTCCATGTGGCAATATTGCCGTCATTTTTCCTTATCCTTATCCGGCGCGCACGGTTTTGCGCGCTCCCTCATTATATGTCCCGAAAATTACGGTTATGCGACTTTGGAAGTGTCTTCTCCGCGAGCTTCGCGCGCCGCCTTGACGTCGGCTACGATCTTGTCGTAAGCGGCGACGGCTTTGCGCTTCGCTTCGATAGCTACGGTCGCTCTCTCCTGATATTCGGAGATACGCGCTTCCATTGCCTCGGCTTTCGCCTTTTCCTCGTCCGTCTTGGCTTCGGCTTTCATCTTTTCGGTATTTCTTACGATCGCCTCGAACGCTACGGCGCGGCTGTTTGCGACCGAAACCGCCTGATATCTTTCGCTTCTGCCGTTGAACAGCTTTGCGGCTTCCTCTTTTCTTACGGCTTTAAGCTCGAGCTTCGCGATCTTTTCTTCGCTTTCGTTCGTAGCCTTAGCCATATCCGCCTTGCCTCTCGCGCTCTTTGCGACTTTGTTCGCATCGGGGAAGATTATAAGGAATATGAAGAAGAATACGAGCATGGACAGACCGCCGGTGATGACCGTCTTGAGAAGGTTCCAACCTGCCGCCGGCCACGCCCAAAGGTCTCTTACGAACGGAGCGATGATACCCCAGGTCGCATTCGTGAATACGGACACGAGTACCCAGCCGATGAAATACCACATTGCCTGCCAGTAAGGGTTGCCTTTTGACTTGAACGTGATGTTTCTCTGAAGCGGGAAGTTGATGATCTGCGCGGTGAATACCGCAATCTCGAATGCAATGAAATTCCCGAGTCCGGCGTTTACGTTGTACGTACCGTCGGCAAGCAATTGTGCGGGTTCATTGAATATAGCGAACTGTAAAGGCTTTGTCACGCCGTCGAGCGTATAAGTCAAATCGCCGAGATTTACAGCCGGCCAAACGAATTCGACGCTTGCGAGTCCGGCAAACGCGTGCGGCAGGAACGTCATTACGAGGAACTGCCAGATCGTTACGCCTTCGCTGAATACGATAAAGAATACGATCTGATAAAGCAGTTTGGACAGCTTCGGATGCTTTTCGCTGAAGTTGTACCATACGCCGAGCCAGGCGCGCCATATTTTCTGAAAGAAAGCAAGGAAACCGTTGCTCGACAGAGGCTTGATTTCACTCACGATCTCGTCTGCGGACAAAAGTTTTGCCGCGGCGGGCGCGTCCGTAACGTCCGCGACCTGCTCCTCTGCGGGAGCTTCGTTTTCTTTTTCCATTTTTTCCTTTCTCCTTTTTATCGGTTTATTTTTTTAGTTAAGGCTTCGCGCTTTTTCCGTACCCACGCAATCATCATCCCCTACTTGCGAAACTTTACGGAAACAAAACGCGGTATTTTATTTATTTTTTCTTACCTTTCGCCGCCTTGCGCTCGGCTTTGGTCTTGCCGCTCGTAAGCTGCTTAAGCCCTCTGAAGAACTTGCCGTTGCACATGAGGATCAGTCCGTCCATCTGCGCCCTGTTCATTCCCGCGAACTTCGCCATACCGCGCATAGGCTGATGTACCACGCCCATAACGAGAGTATTCGACAGCGTTCTGTTTCCTACCGCCCACATGAACGATTTGAGGAAACGGACGCCGCCCGAGAATACGCGACCGAACCAACGCTTGGAATAACGCAGGTCTGCGACGGTGCAGTTGTAATGTATGATCATACGCTTGCGTTTATAGAACTTATATCCCGGATCGGGCAACGGATAAGTATTCTTCTGCGGCTCCTCGCCGTTTTCGATCGCGGCGTCGTATTTGTCCGCGCCGAGAAGCGTTTTGAACTCCTCGGTGGAAACGTCGGCGGTTTTGCCCGCATAATACGAAGCGAGCGCTTTTGCGTCGTAAGGATTGACTTCGGTCGTGCCTGCGACGGCAAGCGTTTCGGTCAGGCGGATGTCCGCGACCGACGCGCCGATCATGATCTTATAATCGCCGCCTTCGACTTCCCATTTATCCGTGTCGACGTTGAAATAACGGAACGTCCTTTCGTCGAACGGTATAGTGACTTTGACGGTTTCGCCCGCCTTGATAAACACTTTCTTGAATCCGCGGAGTTCTTTTACGGGACGGAATATCTTCGCGCCGTCCAGCCCGACGTATAACTGCGCGACTTCCGCGCCGTCGCGGTCGCCGGCGTTCTTGATCGAGAACGTCGCGCCCGACTTATCCACTTTCAGGTCCGAGTATTCGAACGTCGTATACGACAGTCCGAAGCCGAAAGGATAACGCACGGGAACGCCCGCGGTTTCGTAATAACGGTAACCCACGTACATTCCTTCGCGGTACTCCACGCTCCGCTCCTTGCCCGGGAAATGCGACGCGCTCGAACAATCCTTATATTCGTAAGGATAGCTTTCGGCAAGTTTTCCGGAAGGATTGACTTTGCCTACGATAACGTCGAGCACGGCTTCGGCAATCGCCTGTCCGCCGAGATACGCGTGAACGATCGCGTCCACTTTGTCTGCGAACGGGAGCTCTACCGCCGAGCCGCACGAAAGCACGACGACGATCTTCTTGCCTTTCTTTGCAAGCGCGTCGATGAGGTCGATCTGCGGCTGAGGTATCTTTATATCCGAGCGGTCGAGACCTTCCGCTTCGGTGACTTCGTCGAGTCCGAGATATACGAGAGCTACGTCCGCTTTGTCGGCAAGCGCGCAGGCTTTGTTGATAAGTCCGTTGTTCTTTTTGCCGTAACGGTCGAAGCCGGGCTCGTAACCCGCGATCTTAAGTCCGTAAATATTGTCGCCGATAGTCGTCACTTTGTCGCGGCTGTCGGGGAGAGGATTCTTTTCGTATTTATCGATACCGAAGCCGAGGCAAACGAGCGGAGAATCGAGCTTGGTCGGATTGACCACGGACGATCCCGCGCCCTGATAACGCGGCACTTTCGCAAAGTCGCCGATTACCGCGACGCTCGTGCCGCCGGCAAGAGGCAGCGTATTGTTCTCGTTGCGGAGGAGCACTATGCATTCGCGGGCGCATTTCTTCGCCATTTCGTGGTGTTCGTCCACGCGCACGACGCGAAGCGGCTTATCTTCGGGACGACCCTCGAACGCCTTGTCCGTTCTGAATATAAGCTCGAGCAAACGGTCGAGAGCCTCGTCGAGATATTTTTCGTCGAGCTTTCCGTCCTTGAACGCCTCGACGATACGCGCATACTGTCCGCCCGGACGGGTCTTGTCGAGATTGTCCGGGATCTTGTATCCTTCGGTAAGCGCTTTATACAGATCCTGATTGGAATACAGGCAGCTCGGCATTTCAAGCTCGTTGCCCGCGATAAGTCCCTGCACTCTGTCGTTGCAGCCCGCCCAGTCGGTAACGACTACGCCTTCATATCCCCATTCGTCGCGAAGTATGTCGCGCATAAGATGGATATTCTCGTTCGTATGCGTGCCGTTTATCATGTTGTACGACGACATGATCGTCCACGGCCGACCCTCTTTGATCGCGATTTCGAACGCGGTCAGATACAGTTCGCGCATGGTGCGTTCGTCCACTACGGTATCGACGACCATACGGCGTTCTTCCTGATTGTTGAGCGCAAAATGCTTTACGCAACCGGAAATGCCGTTGGACTGAATTCCGCGTATGTACGCCGCCGCCATTTTTCCGGCGAGCAAGGGATCTTCGGAGAAATACTCGAAGTTTCTTCCGCAACGGGGATTGCGCTTGAGGTTTGTCCCGGGTCCGAGCAGGACGTTGACTTTTTCGTCCACCGCTTCTTCGCCGAGCATTTTACCCATTTCCTCGCCGAGTTCGTCATTCCAGCTGTTAGCCATCGTTGCCGCAGTCGGGAAACACGTCGCGGGAATGGAGGCGTTGAGTCCGAGGTGATCCGCGGCGGCTGCCTGTTTACGAATTCCGTGAGGACCGTCGGACAAAAACATCGACGGGACTTTAACACCGTCGCGGTCGATTCCGACGGACTGCCAGAAGTCTTTGCCCGAAGTAAGGGCGACTTTTTCTTCCAGCGTCAGTTTGTCGATCAGTTCTTTATATTTCATCATCGTTCCTTTTTGCGTGACAGATAGTCCGTCCGCGGTTCAGATTTTTCTTTTCTTCCTATAAATATGATTCGGCGTATGATAATATAGATAAACGCAAAAGACCGCAACCCGAAAACGGGCGGCGGCGTTCCGTCAATTCAGATATTCCGTTTCATCATTTTCTCTCTTTATCATCATACTTTAACCATTATATCATAATCTTTCAAAATGTCAATACCTTTTTTGCGAAATTTTCCATTTTACATGAAATTTTTTTCGCAACGACAACCAATCCCGACATTTCGGGCATACTCGGCGTCACTTACCCGACGCTTTGGTCTCCCGAAAAAAGCGATCGTCCCGACGGGCACGGGCGTTTCCCGACGTCTATCTGCGACGGCGCTTTCGCTTCGACGGTCGGTTTGTTTTTCGACTGTGTCTGATACAGATTACGACAGCCGTTACGATAAGCGCGACGACGACTACGACGATAACGACGGCAATTACCCGTTGCGGTACGGTAAGACCGAGAAAGAAATCGATAACGGGATTGCCCGTCGGTTCGTTGTCCGAAGTAATGGGAGAACCGTTCGGCTCGGTGGGATCGGCGCTGTTATCCGCAATCACTTTTTCCGGGCGCGTACTGCTGCTGCCCGAAGTGAGCGCTGCGGTCACGGTACTTTCGCGCTCCGCGGTAAACGTCATCTCGCCGGTGGAACGAATGTCGAAACGAAGGTTTCCGTTCAGATCGGTGCGGACTATGCGCTCGGCGCTGAAGCCCATATCCATAACGCGCTGAAGCGTTTCATGGTGCGGGTGCGCGTATCTATTGCTCGGGATCTCGTCGTTACAACTGAATACCGTATATGTATTATTTATGCGCGACGGGTCGGTCATTATGTCGAGATACGCTTCGCTCGACGACGTGGAACTGCCGTGATGTCCCATTTTTATTATGTCGCCGTGGAACTTGTCGTCGAATCTGTCATACCTGCTGTCGGCGTCCGTCGCGCTGTTTACTTTGGCGACGAACTCTTTTTCGTTCTCCTTTTCGGCGTCGCCCGAAAGCACGACGTTGCGCCCGCCGTAAGAGAGCACCATTATGGGCGAATAATCGTTGTCGTCCGAATATGAAACGCCGAGCGGCGAATAGAAATCAAAAGTATACGTCGCGGACGCGCCGTTTACCGTGACCGAATTTTCTATATGATTGATTTCGTCGTTCGCGGGATCGGTCACGTATACTTCCGAATTTTCGAGTCCGTACACTACGGACAGCGCGTTGCGATACGTCGCCGTCGTTTTACGTTTATTTACGGCGACGGACGAAACATCGAACGAGAAACCGTATTTGCCGCTTTTGTCCTCCGCGGGATCTTTGTACGTTTCGTCGCTTTTATGATCCGCTATTTGCGACGGACGGTATATCTTCTTCGCGGTGCGCGTTCCGCCGAACACCTCGTCCACTCCGCCGATATGATCCTCGTCGGCGTGCGTCATTATAAAATAATCGAATTCGGTAATACCGAGATTTTCTATGTAACCGACGACTTTGCCGCAACTGTCGTCGCCGTTATCGCCCGCGTCGATAAGCATATTCTTCCCGTCGGGGAACTCTATAATGCACGCGTCCGCTTGCCCGCAATCGATAAAATGCAAAGTCAGAACGTTGCCGTCCGCGGCTTTCGGCTCGTAAATCGGCGAGGCAAAGGAAAAAGCAAACGCCGCCGCAAGCGCGATAACGATCGAGAGCATAACCGCGAATGCGGTCGCAATGGATTTTTTAATCGTTTTTTCGGTTCTCATTTTATTACCAGCCACAATTAAGTTATGATTTAATATCAAGTATAATTCGATAAACGAGTCGGTTTACTTAATAATTCCGACAAAAGCCTTCGTGCGGTAAGAGGGATTTTTCTCCGACCTTCGGCTTATCCGGATAAGCCCGCGCGCTCATTATGATTTTTACTCCGTCGAGCGATCAATACGATTTTTCACCTCGTTTTAATCACATCCGCAAGCGACGTCCTTCTCCTCGTACAATCGTCGCAATTTAGTTATGAAATCATAATTATTTATATGACTATTCCCTGCCGCCGAGCGTTTTATCCGTAAGCTTCAGATATGCGGTTGTCGGCATTATGCGTTTTGCGAAATACAGGAATTTATATTTGCCGCCGATGATATACATTGCTTTTCTGCCGCGCGTGCAAATCTTATAAATCTTACCGATCACTTTGTCTATAGACATGCGCTTGCCTTCGCGGCTCGAAACTTTTTCGAGCGCGTTGGTTACACGCCTGCCGTATCTTTCCGTGGTCTGTACGTCGGCAATCTTATTTGCGGAGAAGTTGGTTTTTATTTCGCCAGGACAAAGGGTCACGACGGAAATGCCGGTCTGCGACAATTCCATGCGGAGCGATTCGCCGAGCATGAGCTCTGCCGCTTTCGCCGAGCAATAAACCGAACGGAACGGGATTGCCGTCAGTCCGGCAATGGAACTCATAAAAATTATCCGCGCGCCCTTGCGCATAAACCCGAGACAAGCACGCGTCAGCATAAGCGAACCGAAATACGACACTTCCATTGCTCTGCGTATATCGTCCATGGGGATCAATTCGGTCGCGCCGGAGATCCCGATCCCCGCGTTGTTTACGAGAATATCTATGCGCCCGTATCTTTCGCCGATCTTCCCTACGGCGGACGCCACCTGCTCGGGATCGGTCACGTCGCATTTATAATCGAATCCGTTGTCACGGCACGAGCGCGCAAGGTTGCATACTATATGTCCGTCGGCCTCGAATCTTTTTGCGATCGCCATTCCGAGCCCCGAGGTCGCGCCCGAAATGACTACGATTTTTTTCTCTTTTTCCATATCTGAATTGTACCATAATTTAATGCAAATGTAAAGTTTTTATTCGGTCGATTTTTGGTGTTAATTATTCGATTGCGGCTTTTTATTTATTCGGAACGTCGGGCGCGCCCGAGAGCGCAGGCGCAACGTCGGTGCAACGTTCGGCAGGACGACCGAGAGTCATGCACAATCAGACGCGCCCCGAAAACGCGGGCGTAGCGTCGGATGCAACGTTCGGCAGGACGACCGAGAGTCATGCACAATCGATCGCCCCCCCCGAGAACGCAGGCGTAACGTCGGGTGCGGCATTATACGCGGTAGCAATACCGAAAACCCGGAACGCATGAAATATGGATAAAATTGCGCGAGCCGTCGGTGCAAATAAATTTGTTCGCCATTTCGGCTATCCCGAAATCGATTATTTCGGCGCGCAGACGCTATAATCCGACGCTTTATATTTTTCTTACGCGATCGTGCGCTATGGACGCGATTGCGGCGACCTACGCTCCTAACGTACGCATGAGGCGTATGTCCCGAGCGCTTATTCCCCCCCCCGTTATAAAGCGCGCGAATATAATTCCGACGTACGGGCGGAAATTTCCGATATTTTTCGCCGCGCCCGAAAATATTTCGATATAGTTCCCCGTTCGACCTTGACAAGCGCGTCGGTTTTATATATAATAAGATAAAAAGTAATTCACGGAGGAAGTTTGATAATGGCAGGAAAACACGGACTCGGTCGCGGACTCGGAGCATTGTTCGGAGATATTGACCTCGAAAGCGAAAGCAACGCTTCCGGCAATTCGGCGCAGGAAATCGAACTGTCGAAAATCGTCCCGAACGAAAATCAGCCCCGCAAGCACTTTGACGAAGCCGCATTGCTCGAGCTTGCCAACAGCATTCGGGTGCACGGAGTCATATCACCTATAATTCTGGTCGGACACGGCGACGGATATATGATTATCGCCGGGGAGCGGCGTTGGCGCGCCGCACGCAAAGCCGGACTTGTTACCATCCCCGCTATCGTGCGGAATTATTCCGAAAAAGAAGTCAAGGAAATTTCTTTGATTGAAAATCTTCAGCGCGAGGATCTGAACCCGATCGAAGTCGCGAATGCAATCAAACAATTGATGGACGACTATTCGTACACGCAAGAGCAGGTTGCGGACAGAATCGGAAAGTCAAGACCCGCCGTCGCAAACACGCTTCGACTTCTTTCCCTGTCCTCCGCCGTTATCGATCTGGTTGCCGGCGGCGAACTTTCGGAAGGGCACGCAAGATGCCTCGTCACCGTCAAAGACGAGCTTGCACAGCTCGAGCTTGCCAAAAAAGCCGTGGGCGGAAAAATGACGGTGCGCGATTTCGAAAAACTCGTCAAAGCGTTCAATAATCCGCCTGCAGCCAAGCCGAAACCGCCCGCACAGTCGTTGGAGCTTAAAGATATGGTGGAGAGGCTTCAAAGAGTGTTCTCGACCAAAGTTACGGTTTTCGGCAACGATCGCAAGGGACGAATTTATATCGATTATTATTCTTCGGACGACCTCGACCGCATACATCAGCTCATGCAAGTGCTCGAGGAATACAAAAAGCAAGACGCGGAAACGGACGCGGAACCGTCGGAGAATTAAGCAGCTTGCCGCAAGTTTCGATAAAAGATTTTTCGTAAAAAAACGCCTAAAAGGTTTTGAAAGTCACAACGATTTTCGGAAGGCACGGGTATAAATCCCGCGCCTTTTCTTTTGCGCCGCATATGGACTCGCCCATGCTTCGCACACAATCCGATCGACTTAAGGCGTGTGCATGGGCTTGCGCGGACAAACCGTCGTGGCGGCTTTTCTAAGACATTGTTACGTGTCAATATCTCGAGATCCGAGCGGCAAAAGACCGCGTACAAGTCGGTGCAGTCAACCGTCGCAGCACTTCTTCGAAACTTTTTCCGCGTGTCATTATCTCGGAATCCGAGCGGCAAAAGACCGTGCGCAAGTCGGTGCGGACAAACGTCACAATAGCTCACCCGAAGCATTTTTTGCAATATTTTATAACCGAATAAACGTCATAATTATTGCCGCATAAATCGCAACAGCGGGCGTATGATAGTCGTCGCCGCAAACCTTAACGTCTTTTTGCCGTCATCGACGCACCTGTAAATTTTGATAAAGCGCCTTGATCTTTATCGGCTCGTGGTCCCGGGCAATACGGCATTGCCGAAATCGCCGCGTTTTCTTCCTGCTTTTTATACTTCATTTTGGAGTAAGAGATCTTATCGGATCCGTGTAAGGCAGACAAATAATACCGTTTTTTCATATCGCTTTTACCGTTAAACGGGATTGCCCGATTTCATTTTCCGAGGCATGGCTCAAGCAATTTCATCCGCATTCCTCGCGTTGTTTCAGTATTGAAACGCCCTGAATTTTATTGCCTTCGGTAACGCGGCATGAATAAATTTTTCCGCGCTTTTATTCATTGACGGACTTTCATTTTCTACCGAACGCTTAGCAAAACCACACATTATTTTATTCTTCGCATGGATCCCGGATTACCTTTTCCATGCCCGAACGTTTACAAACCCACAGAATTTTTCGTGTGTCATATGCGGTATGTTCGCTTTTCTTTTTTGATTGATCGATGTAGAGTCACCCTGATGTTTCACGTGAAACATAACACCTATTCGATCGAATTTTCATCCTTCCCGTGCGATAACTCTTTTCAGGAGAAACAGTGTTTTTCGGGGAAAGCAGAGAATGTTTCACGTGAAACATTTCGACTTCCAAAAGCCGCGAAGCTAAAATTTCAGCAACCTCGGCAACAAAAATAAAGCTCGCCAAAAACGCACAATGGATAAACGAAATCGCAATCCAAAAATCAAACGTCAAATCGCATCGTCCGCAAAAATCTCGACACCTGAAATCCGGGCAAAAAAGTGAACGTCACGAATACAAAGATTTTCATTGCCGTAAGCATTCAGGCAAAATGTCGGAGCAAAAAATTTTTCCAAACGCCGCGGGATCTTTTGCGGAATCTTTATGATCGTCAGAACAATTCAAGTCAAAATTCATGAGCTTAACAAAAAAATTTTTGATACGAAACCACAATGAATTTTTCAAACAAGAATAAAAAATTTCAAATTCATCGAGGTTCCGAAAATCGTCGTTCGACAATCGCCCGATTTTTTAAGAAAATCGAAATCTACGGCAAAATTAAGGTCAAAAAACGGGCAAAAAGACAGTAAAAACCAATAGCGCATAGATAAAACAATCTAATGATTACTATTTCATAACTTTATTTTGAAAAATTCGGAAGCCAATGAAAATATGCGAAAAAAATAATGCGTATTCTGTTAGAAATCGCCGATTTTCTCACGATTTTACCCGCTTCGAAACGGTTATCCACAAGTTATCCACAATGCAAAAAACTTATGCACCACGTCATTCGGTATCCGGTCCGATCACTGCAAAAACCAAGTCGCCGTCCGTAACAAATAAAAGAATACGGACAACAAAAATCTAAAATTTGCAAAACAAAAAGCCGTTCGTGCGCGCAAACAACGACCGCTTATTATACAGAGGCGGGATCAAACGCTCGAAACATTATAGATAACAAAATATGGCATAAAGAAACGCGAAACTTTGAACTCAAAACCGATTCTTCGAAGCATCCAAAAGCAGCGCAAACGACTAAAAGCGGGCGAAATTCGGAATTACGCTATCTAAAAGCAGAAACGAAAAGCAAAATTGCGCGCCGGCAAGAACGCCACAGAGCAAAAACGTCCGAAGGTCGCTCTAAAACAGACAAATCGACGAAAATTATATAAGAAGCCGTCGCCGTCAATTGTAGAGATCCGGAATTTTTATGCAAAATCAGGCAGTTAACGTTCAGAAAAGCGCGGCGTGGTCAATATAGACAGGAAAAATAATTATTAAATAATAACTTATTTTGCAAAATCCCAAAAATTAAACGAAAATTTCCCGTCAAAAAACAATAAAATTTCGAATTGTTATGAAATCATATCGTTACTTTTTGTCTTTTGCTCCCGAATTTTCGGATATTTTGAAATTTTTTCGGAATCGCGCCGAAGCATAGCCAAGTAATTCAGTCGCCTGCGCATGATTTATCCCGTATCCTCTCAAAAAATCAAAATTTCCGTCAGCAAATTCAAAAATCAAAATTTCATAACTGCAACAAGTTATATTTTAATAATTATCAATATGATATTGTTTTGAAAATAATAATTCATAATGATATGTTTTTAATATCAAATATCGTATTGCTATGTTTTTGCGATAATATGAAAAAATGTGACATCATTTTGCAAAAATAGACATTTATTGACATTCGAGCAATTGTTATTAAAACATAATCGAATTGCATCGATGTGCGCAAAAAGCATTGACAAAGCCGGAGAAAAAATATACAATATAAATATGAAAATCAGTGAGATGAAGTACGAACGAATCGACGTCGACCGCGCGTGCGAAACGGTAAAAAAACTGACCGAAAGAATGAGAAAAGCCGCGAGCGGACGCGAAATGTCGGAGATCAGAAACGAATGCATCGAAGAGGCGAAGAAAATACAGACCATGTCTTCCCTTTGCTATATTCGTTTTACGCTCAACACTTCCGACGAATTTTATTTGGGCGAAAAGACGTACTACGACGAAAATTCGCCGCGATTTTCGTCTGCGGCGGTGGAATTCAACCGCGCGTTTTTAAGTAACCCGCACCTGTCCGAGGCTCTCGGACTGATGAATCCGAACGTTGCGAAAGTTTATGAACTTGAGCTCGGGATAATGGACGAGAAAATCATTCCCGAGCTTGTGGAAGAAAGCCGCCTGGTGACCGAATACGATCGGCTCATGAGCGAAACAACGTTCGAGTTCAAGGGACGGGAAATGCCGCTTTCGGTGCTTCGCAAATACTTCGACGATCGCGACCGAAAGATCCGCCGCGCGTCCATGGAAGCGCTCGGAAAAACCCTTTCGGGAATCTCCGGCAGTCTTGACGGAATTTTCGATAAATTGGTACGCGTGCGTGCGAAAATGGCGCGTAAAATGGGATTTAAGTCGTTCGCGGAAATGGGCGATTGCCAGATGGGCAGATACTCTTACGGACGAAAAGAAATAGGCAAATTCCGTGACGCCGTCGCGTCGGACGTTACGCCGCTCGTTGCGAAACACAAAAAATCGATCGCGGCAAAGCTCGGGTTGGACGAAATCATGTTGTACGACAACGAGATCTGTTTTAAGGAAGGAAATCCCGAACCGATATTGAGTCCGAAGCAAATGTTCGCCGCTGCGCGCGAAATGTACCGCGACATGGGCGAAGAAACGGGCGCGTTCATTGATTCCATGCTTGCCGCGGACGCCTTCGACGTGTATGCGAGAAAAGGCAAGTGGGGCGGGGGATATTGCACGTCGATAGACGACTATAAACAGCCTTTTATACTCGCCAACTTTAACGGCTCGAGCGGCGACGTGGACGTGCTGACGCATGAAGCCGGGCACGCTCTCGCATACTATAAAATGTTCGAAAACAACGTCGATTACGAACTGAATCTCGGGACCATGTCGGTAGCGGAAATTCATTCGATGGCAATGGAATTTCTGGCATGGAAATATATGGATAAATTTTTCGGAAAGCGCGCGCAGGATTATAAATATATGCACCTTATGAGTTCTCTTACGTTTATTCCGTACGGCGCAATGGTGGACGAATTTCAGGAAATCTGCTATGAAAATCCGGACATGACGCCGTCTGAACGGAATAAAGAGTGGCAAAAACTGGACATTTATTATCGTCCATACCTTTCCACAAAAGGAATCCCGTATATAGAAAACGGTACGCGCTGGCAATACCAGATGCATATCTATGAAAATCCTATGTACTATATAGATTATTGCCTTTCGCAGTCTGTAGCTCATCAGATTCTCGTACGGTCGCAAAAAGATTACAAATCGGCGTTTGAGCTTTATATGACGTTGCTCGGGAAAGGCGGAGAGCTTCCTTTCGGGCAGCTTGTGCAAAGCGTCGGACTGAAAGATCCGCTCGGGGAAGGCGCGCTCAAAACCGCGTGCGAAGAAATCGACGCGCTTCTCTTAAGACTGTCAAACGATTGACAAAAACTCTTTTCTCAAAGTATAATAATCGAGAGGCTGTGTTATGGATGAAGATGTAATGATACTTATAATATTCGGCGTTGTTTTTGCCGTCGTTTTTATTTCCGTACTGATCGGTTTTATAGTAAAGACGGTAAAAAGAAATAAACGCAACAACCGGAATTCCGTCAGGCGTCCCGATCAAGGATATTATAACGGTTCCGGATACGGACATACGTCGCACGACTTTTTCGATACACCTCCCGCGCCGAGAAGAAAACGCATAGATCCGTTCGGGTACGATACTCCGACGCAAAACGAAAAATATCCGGAAGAAACGCATGACACGGAAGCAAGCGCTTCGGACGGCAAAAAATGTCCGACTTGCGGCTCTCCGAGAGAAGAAACCGACAAATTCTGCCCTTATTGCGGACATAAATTCAAGTAAAAAAGCGCCGGAAACAATTAAAAACAGTTTATTTGCGACAGCAAAAAATAAATATATCCGATACAAAAATCAAAAAGAACACGGAAACAAAATTCCGTGCTCTTTTTTTATCAGACTATATTTCAATCAATGTTTTTTGAACGAACTCCTCACTATTTCTCCGAAGAAAAGCGTATGATATTCTCTGTCTATATACATATCCTGCGCGATGGTGGGGTTAAGTTTGCTTTTATGCATTTCCGCCATATAAACCACTTTGCATTCGAGCTGGATGTCGCATTCTTCGATTCCTACCGATTTGACGAGTTTTGCGGGAACGGCGTTAAATCCGAATTCTTTGAATTTATCCGTATCGTGTCCGGACATATTCGAACAACGGATAAGTTCGTTCGTCATATCGGTTGTGGGAACGTTGACTACAAAGCTCATATTTTTCGTAATAAGTTCGTGAGAGTATTTCTTTTTACGAACGGGAAGAACGAACACGTCGCGGTTCCACATTCTTCCGAGCGTTCCCCAATGAGTGTCCATTATATTTATTTTGTTTCCCGTGCCGCAACTGATGAATACTCCGCCCATCTTGATCGCGTTCAAAACCAAATTTCTCTGTCTGTCGGTCATAAACAATCTCCTTATCCACAAATATCTTAACACTATCTAATCATAATGTCAAGTGAAAAAATAATCACACTATCGGATTGCTGCGCGGCTTGTTTCCTCCCCTCGGATAAACCGACGGAGATCTTCCGATTTTTCTTACGACTATGATTTTTCTGACCGTGTCTTCGGACAGAGCAATACTCTCCGCTTTTTCTATTTTTCCGCCGAGCGTCTTTATTGCTTTTTTCGCCTCGTTTATTTCTTCCTCGCAATCGTCCGCTTTATATGCGACGAATACTCCGCCTATCTTCACAAACGGCAAAGCGTATTCCGCAAGCACGTTGAGTCTTGCCACGGCGCGCGCCGTTACGGTATCGAAAATTTCTTTTTCTTTCAGATCTTCGACCCGCGAATGTATAGCCCGTATATTTTTCAGTTCAAGTTCATTTACGGCAAAATTGAGATAATCGACCTTTTTTCTCACGCTGTCTATCATCGTTACGTCGAGTTCGGGTTTTTCTATTTTAAGCACGAGCGCGGGAAACCCTGCTCCGCTTCCTATATCGAGAACTTTACCGTTTACAAAAGGCAATCCGAGTTTGCTGTCCTCTATATGTTTCAGTTTATAATCCTCGTAATTTTTGATTGCCGTAAGATTGAATTTCGAGTTATACACCGAAAGTATGTCGTAAAGTTTTTTGTATGTTTCCGTATTGCTCATAGTTTATTATTTATTTTATGTATTTTTTATTTATATGTATTAATATACCGCGTGGAAATGTGTATAATTCATAAAAGCACAATATATAGTATTTTGTAATGATTTAATTACCCAAAATGTACGAAAATTTTTCCACACCGATGTGCACAAAACAGCGGGGTTTTTATTGTTTTTCGTGTGGATAACTTGAAAAGTCCAATCGGAAAATTTTAGCGTTTATTCCCCGATATTAAGTATTTATCCACAAGTTATCCACAATAATAAACATTTGAACACAATATAACAATACGAAAAATTATCGGAATGCGGATTCTATTACGCCGCCGCCCATGCACCTGTCGCCGTCGTATAAAACGACGAACTGACCGGGAGTTACCGCGCGCTGAGGCTTGTCGAAAGTGATTTCGGCGGAAAAAACGGAAGGATCCGTTATTCTGACCGTGCACGACTGATCTGGCTGTCTGTACCGCGTTTTCGCCGTGCAACGAAATTCACCCGAAGCAGGCGCAGTTCCTATAAAATTAAGCGACGAAGTCAAAAGCGATTTCGAAAAAAGCAACGAATCTTCGCCGCACGAAACGACAAGCTCGTTCGACTTCATGTCTTTTTTTATAACAAACCATCTTTCCGGATCGTAGCCCGCTTTTCCGCCTATTCCGAGACCTCTGCGCTGACCGAGAGTGTAATACATAAGTCCGTCGTGTTTGCCGATTACGCTGCCGCTTTCGTCTACTATATTACCCGGTTTCGCGGGCAGATAATTCATCAGAAATTTTTTGAAATTGCGTTCGCCTATAAAACAAATTCCCGTCGAATCTTTCTTTTTCGATACGGCGTAAAGTCCGTTATCTTCTGCTATTTTCCGTACTTCGGGCTTCGTTAATTTTCCGAGGGGAAAGAGCACGTTCGAAAGCTGATCCGCAGTCACCTGATTGAGAAAATACGTCTGGTCTTTATTTATGTCCGCCGCGCGGAGAAGGTGAGTGGTAAAATCGTTATCGCACGGCACGTTGTGATCTATATCGCAGTAGTGTCCGGTTGCTATACAGTCCGCGCCGAGCTCGGCGGCATATACGGAAAATGCGTCGAACTTGATTTCGCGGTTGCAGAGCACGTCCGGATTTGGAGTTCTTCCCGCTTCGTATTCTCTGAGAAAATAAGAAAAAACGCGGTCCGCGTACTCCTTTGCGAAGTTGACCGAATATATGGGAATGCCGATCTTAGCCGCAACGTTACGCGCGTCCTCCCAGTCGTCCGCCGAAGTGCAGACGCCGTTTTCTTCGGTTTCTTCCCAGTTATGCATAAAAAGACCGACGACGTCGTATCCCTGCTGTTTGAGAAGCAGAGCCGCGACCGCCGAATCCACGCCGCCGCTCATTCCGACGACTGCTTTCTTCGTTTTCATAACGCTATTATATTTGATTTGCCGCGCGTTGTCAAGTTATTATAGAATAACTTATAAAAGTAAAAAATCACAACCGAAAGGTTATTTTTCATATTATAAAAACAAGCAGGCATTACCGGAAAAGTAACGCCTGCTTATTTTCCTTTTATTTTTGACTTTTACGCCGCGATAAGACGGCTGTCGAGAAACGCCGCGAGGGACGAGATCGTTTCTGTCTTAAACGGCGAAGCGACTCCGGCGCGGTCGAGAAGTTCGTTGAACGTATAAGTTCCGTCGCCGTAATTCTGGATATAATTATACTCGGTTATCGCCGCGTTCCTGTCTGAAACGGAGTCCTCGTAGATGATAAGCGCGGGGAGCTGCGAAACGGCGTAGCTGATATAATAGAACGGGGACTGGAAGGTGTGGGGGACTTCCGCCCACCAATATTGCAGTTGCGTTTTCGAGTACAGCGCCGTGGCGTTATAGTCCTCGAGCAGTTTCGCGAACAGCGCGTTCACGGCTTCGGGCGTGTCGTAAACCTCGGGTCTGAGGTAAATTTCGCGCTGGAATTCGTCGAACAGACAGCCCATGAGCACCGACCAGTACACGGAGCGGAAAAGCTCCTGTTTCTCGATCTTCGCCGCCTGCTCCTCGGTGTAAAGCCGTTTATAATACGGCATGAACAGCGCTTCGTTCGCCTGCGACTGTATCTCGTTTATGTCGAGCGTAGCCGACCCGGTGTTGCCGAGGTTGTAGAACGCGGTAAAATGCCCGAATTCGTGTACGAACGTGGAAATGTCGCTATATCCGCCCGAACACATCTGATACATATACGGAGCGTCGTAACCGTACAGCAAGGTCGTGAACGCGCCGCCGTAGCCGTTGGGATTCTTTGCGTTGGTCGCTTCGTAATGCAGGTTGCATTCTACCATGTAGTCGTATGCTTCGGTCATATATTTTCCGATCTCGGTCGTATATTCGCGCACGAGTTCTTTGCCCCTCGAAAGGTCGTTCGCATAGCCGTAAAAGTTCTCGTTCGGGTCGCCCGTCGCAGTTACGTACGAATCGAGCCGGGGGGAAAGATGGGTTTTGAACGCGTCGCAGAGTTCTTCGACCTGCGCTACGGTATAATCGCGCTCGTAGTACGACTCGTAAGCGTAATCGACGTAGTTGTCGTACCCCTCGAGCGCGGCGAGTTCGTTGTTTTTCGCCGCAAGCTCTATAAGGATTTCGGCGGCCGCCGTGGCGTAAGCCTTTTCTTCGCCCTCGAGCGCGGTGTATTCGGCGATAAGACCGTCGATTTCGTTCTGAAGCGCGACGTATTCGTCGGACATGACCTCGTGACGGTCGCGGATGAACGCTTTGTCTTCTTCGCTCCAGCCGTCGAGCAGCGACGAATTATCGCTTTCGAGGACTTTGTATATTATATCGTAATACTTCTGGAACGCCTCGTTATATTTTGCGGAAAGGGTCAGATAATCGTCGCGCCAACGCACGGTGTCTTTGTTGTACTCGATCGAAACGTACGAATAAGCGAAAGACATTTCGTTCAGTCCGTCGCTGACTTCGTTCAACGCGTCGACGAGCTGCATTGCGCTGCCGTTTACGTATCTGTCCGCCTTTTCGAACGCCCGGTCGAGCGCCGCATAGTTCGGACGGCGGTATTCGAGCTCGTCATAGTCGAACGTATCGTGTTTATACCGGCTGCACGAGCACGCCGTAAGCATGACGGTAGTCATAAGCGCGGCGGCGAGCGCGAGCGCGATTATTTTTTTCCCGGTTTTTTTCATAAATTCCTCCGAAACCGTGTTTTTATTCGGGCTTTTTCAAAATATGCCGTATATTAAATATAATTCGTTATTCTTAAATATATATTAAGTATATACCGAAACCGAAAAAAACTTGACATACGGCGAAAGTTATAATAAAATATAAGGACAGGAAATGTCGGACGTACTTCTCGATTCGTTAAAAGATACCGCTTTATTGATCCCTTTTTTATTTCTCGTTCATATGCTCATCGGCTTGTTCGAGTCGGGGAAGCTGAACGGTATCAAGCGCAGCGGCGCTCTTCGCGGCGGACTCGCGCCGCTCGTCGGCACGGGAGTCGCTCTGTTGCCGCAATGCGGATTTTCGGTCGTCGCAAGCGAACTGTATTCCAAAAAATATATCCGTATCGGTACGCTTCTCGCGGTGTTTATCGCAACGAGCGACGAAGCTCTCCCCATTCTGCTCGGCAGTTCGGTGGCCGATCCGTCGGTATGGTCAAAGCTCGGACTGCTCGTCGGAGCGAAGGTTGCGCTTGCTCTCGTCGTCGGATACGTTTTCAATTTCGCGTTCCGTAAAAGGGAACTGAGCGTTTACGACGAAGCGGAAATGCCGCACGATCACGGTTGTTGCGGGCATACTCCGGGCGGCGACGGACACGAGGATCATGATCATGAGGAGCACGCCGTACGCGAAAAACGCCGTGGGGCGGCGGAGATATTCGACAAATACTTCAAGCACCCCGTGATTCATACCATTACTATAACGCTTTTTGTCTTTTTTGTCAACTTTGCGCTCGGTACTGTTATATTTTCGGCGGGCGGCGACGAGGTTTTTGCGGATTTTATGGCGAAAGGAACGTACATACAGCCGATTTTCGCCGTACTTGTCGGATTGATCCCGAACTGCGCCGCCAGCGTTATGATCACCGAAATGTTTGCCGGCGGATCGCTGACTCTCGGCGCCGCGGTGGCGGGACTGACGGTCAACGCGGGATTCGGTATCGCCGTTCTGTTCAAGGATAATAAGAACTTAAAAGAAAACATAGCCGTGACCGGCGCGCTTGTGGCGATTGCTCTTGCCGCGGGATATGCCGTCACGGGAATAGCCGCGCTTGTCGCATAAGCGCGTAAATACAAATCGAAAAAGGGGGCAAACCTGAAAAATGGCAAAAATTCTGATTGTGGACGACGAGAAGGGGATACGCGACGTACTCCGCGAATATCTCGAACTTGACGGTTACGAAATAGGCGAGGCAGTGGACGGCATGGACGCGATAAAGCAAGCCAAGGCAGGCGATTACGATATAATTATCATGGACGTCATGATGCCCAAGCTCGACGGCTACAGCGCGGTCAAAGAAATAAGAAAGGAAAAGGACGTGCCCGTCATCATGCTTTCGGCGCGTTCGGAAGAATACGACAAACTTTTCGGGTTTGAAATCGGCGTGGACGATTATGTCACGAAACCGTTTTCGCCCAAAGAGGTGGTCGCGCGCATAGGCGCGGTGCTTCGCCGCGGAAAGAGCGCGAGCAAAAAAGTAGTGTCCGACGGACTCGAAATCGACATTGCGGGCAGAGCGGTATACGTGGACGGCGAGAAAGTTTATCTTACCCCGCGCGAGTATGATCTGCTCTTTTATCTGGTCAAAAACGCCGGAATCGCCATCCCGCGCGAGCAACTGCTTGCCGACGTATGGGGCTACGATTTCTTCGGCGAGGATCGCACGGTGGACACGCACATAAAGATGCTGAGGTCCAACCTCGGACCTTACCGCGACAAGATCCTCACTTTGCGCGGCGTAGGCTATAAACTCGTGCTCTGACGCGGGAATTATCCGGAAGATGGAAAACGTAAGCGAGCAAAACGAAAAGGACAAGCCGGGTGGAATGCACGAGCTTGTTTTTTCGCCCGAACAGGAAAAAACCCGGGCGAAAACGGAACGGGTGGTACTCGGACGGTATCATCATTTTCCGCGTTTCAGATCCATACGCTTCAATCTGTGGCTTACGTTCGTGTTCATGACCGTGGCGATGCTTGCCATCATGTGGATATACGAGCTTATTTTCTATTCCACGCTTTACGTGTATTTTCAGGAGAACGAGATCGCGGCGGCGGGACAGCGGCTTTCCGAGGGGTATATCGATTATTCACTCAAAAACCCGAACGCTATCGGGAATTATATAGACAATTTCGCGACCGAGGAGGGCGTGGACGTCGTCGTCTTTACGCTGAACGACGTCGGGGACGCGACCGTGCGCTACGCCGCCACGCCTAATGCCGGAGTGACCGTGGGCGGACTGGACAGCGCGCTTCTCGACTATTATCTCGGACGCCTGACGGGGTATAACGAGGGGTTCGTCACGAATACGCTTAACGCGGAAGGCATAGCCGCGGATATCGTCGTTTACGGCTTTTGCACGGTGATCGACAGAGAGGAGATATTCATTTACGTTTCGTCGGCGTTGCCGTCCTTCGGTCAGGCGCGCAATACTCTCGTCGGACAGCTTGCGGTCATAACCGCGCTTTGTCTGGTGATAAGCGTCTTCGTCGCGTATTTCGGCTCGGGCATCGCCGCCCGCCCGATGCGCGAACTTACCGTGCGCGTAATGCACGATTCGCGCGGGAAAAGGCGCGCTCCGCTCGCAACGAACACAAAGCTCAGCGAAATAAACGAACTCAGCGCGGCGTTCAACAAGGCGTTCGACGACGTGGAAAGCAACAACCGTTTCCGCCGCGACTTGCTTGCGAACGTGTCGCACGATATGAAAACACCGCTTACAATGATCCGCGCGTACAGCGAAATGATACGCGACATATCCGGCGGAAACAAGGAAAAATGCGCCAAACAGGCGCAGATCATAATCGATGAAACCGATCGGCTTACGTCACTCATAACCGAGGTCATAGAGCTTTCCAAGCTCGAAGCCGGCGTGCTCGAACTGCACCAAAGCGCCGTGGATATTGCGGCGAAATTGCGCGCGACCGTGCATAACTTCGGCATAATGGAAGAAACGAAGGGGTATGTGTTCAAAACGGACATAGCCCGCCGCCTGCTCGTACGCGCCGACGGCGATCGCATAGACCGCGTAATATACAACCTGCTCGGCAATGCGATGAACTATACCGGAGAGGACAAAACCGTTACGGTGCGGTGCCGCGCGGTAGGACAGTCGGCGCGCGTCGAAGTTATAGACAGCGGAAAGGGCATGACGGAGGAGGAACTTTCCACCGTATGGGACAAGTACTACAGGCTTCTGCAGGACAAACGCCGCGTGGTCGGTTCCGGACTCGGACTCAGTATCGTAAAATCCATTCTCGATCTGCACGGGGCGACTTACGGCGTTGCGAGCGAAAAGGGCAAGGGGAGCAATTTCTGGTTCGAACTTCCGCTCGCCGAAAAAGAATGAAAGTAATTTCCGCCTCGGGCGGGCTTGAATCGGAAAACGGAGTTATCCACAAATCCACGAAAGTTATCCACAATGTAAAATTATGTAAAATCGTCGAAACAATCGGCGATTTTTTTGTGTCGTATATGTCTTAAATGTCGGTCGGCGGGGAATTAAGTCGGATAAAAGCGGAAAAAATCGCAAATCGTTGACATATCGCCCGAAATATTGTAAAATGAAAATAAAGAAAAGTAAGGGTAAGGGAGATGGTCGGCGTTTTGCGCCGACGAAAAGCGATTCCGTATTGTTTTTATCCGAAGGAAAAGGTAATGACCGCAAAGGAATTTAACGACTGCTTGCGCATGATACGAGATAAAGACAGTCGCGGCATGGCGCGTTTTTACAAGCATTATTACAAACGATTGCGAACTACGGTTCTGGCAATGATACGGGACGAGGACGTTGCCGAGGATATGGCGTCCGATCTGATGTGCCGTATTTTCGAAAACGCGGACAAGTACGGGTATATCGACAATCCGAACGCCTGGATGTACTCGGCGGCGAAAAATGCGGTCGTGGATTATATCAGGCAGAACAATATCGTGATTGTCGACGACGAAATCGTGGATAACGCGATTTGTGATCCGAAGCTCGAAAGGTCGCTTGAGTTCGGCGAAGCGCTCAGTCATTTCGACAGGCGCGTGCGCATGGTACTCCTTTTACACTATGCTTACGGATATAATTACGACGAGATCGCCGATGACCTCGGGATCTCTTTGAGTACGGTCAAGCGCGATATAATATCTTCACGGTCAAGACTGGCTTTTTATCTGAAAAACGTATAGCATAGAGGTTATCGGGTGACGGCTTTGTGACAATTTTGTAAAAAATCAGACATATTTTGAATAATTCGAAAAATGACGAGCTTTTTTGCCTTTCTTTTCCGTCTATATAATGGAAGGGATAAATGAAGAAGGAAAATAGCAAAATTTTCGGGAGATTAAAACAAATGGAAAAGAAATTTGCAGGCACGTTTTTTATTGCGATCGTTTTCGCCCTTATGCTCGTCGCGCTTAATTGCGTCGGAACGATGACCTTACCGCGAGCGAGCGAAGCGTTCGCCGCCGAAACGGAAACGAATGAAAAAACTTACGCCGCGTCGGGCATTATGCCGCTGGGCGGGACGATAACGAATACGTACACCGAAACGGTGTCTTACAGCCGCGTCGAGACCGAGGAATATAAAAACCCTTACTCTTTGCCGCCGTATATCGCGGAAAACGTTTCGGACGGTTGCGCCGTCACGGCGGGCGGTGCGGTAATCGGACATTTCGACCGCCTGTATGACGAGCTGATCCCCAATCATTCCGGTATCTCGCTCGGGGGAAGGTATATCTACAGACCGCAAAACGCGCAGGTGGACGCTATGTTTCTCGAGCTTGCCGCCGCAATGGGTACGGGTACGGGCATGGGAACTTCCGTAAGCGGATACATATCCGGTATGCAGTCGTATGTTTCGGGTAAAGGTCGCACCGCGTCGATTTCGAGCGTATACAACGGAGCTTTGAACGAGAGCGAGTATAAGAGCGCGCTTGAAAGCGGAAAACTTGTAACTATATTCGTCGATGGTTTCGAGCTTACGAATTTGATCGTTTCCGGAGGCACGGCGACGATGACAAATACGAGAGCGACCGGCGCGCATACGCTTACGGCATACGGATATGCGGTATACAGGTTTTTCAATGCGGCGGGCAGTCTTGTCCGCGAAGAAAAGTTCTTACACGTCAATTCCGGATTTTCGGAATACGATTTATTGACAACGGTACGGCTTACGGGCGGCTTCTGCACCGTAGACGACGGATATTCGATAAATATTTATTGAGAACGAAAGCCGCGCGAATATCTGTAAAAATTTTTTCACGAGTGAATTTATGAGTCTGGAAAGAAAATTACGCAAAGCGATAAAAAAAGATTGCGAAGCCCCGAAAGAGTCCTTCGGCGACTGGGCGGCGGCGCATAATGTTCCGCTCGATACGTCGCGCGGTTCCCGCGTCGAAAGCGTTCGGGCAGGCGACGGAGCGTTGGTTATGCGCGTTTGCTTTTCGGCGACTCTCGTTGTTATCGTGGCTTTGCTCGTGATGTTTTGTATAATTTATTCCGTTAAGCCGCCGAAGCGTTACGGCGCTACGAGCGGCTTAGCCGAAAGAACGACCCTCGAAGAAGTGCAAAGCGACGAACGCATCTATTTGCCGGACATTTCGGATAATATACAGATAGACCGGGTGGATAAAATATATTCCGATGAAGATAAAGAAGACAGAGTGTTATTGGCATATTTTATATCCAATTGTTTGCTTATGAGCGGAGACGAGTATTTCTTTCTGAGTTATGACATCGTATTATCGCCCGATTACGATTATTTTGGCGAAACCGAATATAGCAATCTCGGTAAAACGATTGTCGCGGCGGGGAACAACATAAAATACGAGCTCCGCGAGGACGAGTCGCATATTCACGCGTTTGCCCGTTTCGATATAGGCGAAATCAGATATTATGTCGACGTCGAGGAGGTCGGTACCGCGGACGAAGGAATGGAATTGACCGAAGAACGCTTCCTCGGACTTATAAACGAAATTTTCGTATGAGCTTTGATAAAACTCATAATGCTTAAAAACCCCGACAAGCGTCGGGATTTTTAAGTTTATGCATAGCGGCTGTTTTCACTTTACGGGCGGGCGAAACGTTGCGTCGCAGTCGCTTTTGGCTTCAGTCGCGAACAGGGTTTTGCGGCACGGATCCCGCCGCTTTACGGATTACGTTCCGAAGTCGAACCCGTCGTGCAAGCTTGCGAAATATTCAAAAGTCTTTGCGTATAAACGGCGGTGTCTGAGCAACGTCGTTTCGCCGATCGACAGCTCCTCTGTGAAATCGTATACGGTTTTCGAGAAATTTTCCTCAGACATATACATCGCGTTGAAATTGCGCGCCATGGACGTAGCGTTCATTGCGTCGTACGCTTTCCAATATATGTACGTATTCAGAAGCGCTTTGTAATCGTGCGCGTATTTCGGGATGTCTTTGCCATTCACCGCCCGACGCATACGTTTCTCGACGTCCGCGAAATACGTTTCGTTGCCGAAAATTTTGCCCTTTCTGAATTTTGGATTTATTGTTTTGGAATCTTCTTCCATATGGATTTGTTTTCCTCCGCAGGCTTTATCGTTTGCGTTTTCGGCTTTACCCCCTCCATATATATAGACGGATTTGAAGGGCAAAAAGTGTCATGAATTTTCAAAAAACCGAAAAAATTTTTTTAAGACGGGAGTTTGCCCGTTATTTCGGCGTTTTTTGCGTTTTTCGGAGTATGCCGCGCCGCAGATGAGCAATTTCCGGACCTCGGAGTCGTCGCCCGAGCGGATTTTTCATCCTCGACGGGCGTGAATAATAAGATATTTGTTGCTTTATGATAAGTTGGTGACAGGAAGTGACACAATAATATTACTGTTCCGTGCTTGACTTAAACATACTCTTTTGTTATAATTAAAATGCTATTGTATACAAGGCGGTGTGCGCCTGTTTGCGCTGTTTTTATTCGGTTTGGCAAGCCTTATAAATATCGGCGCGGCGCAGACGGCGGGAGAAAAGTTCGGAGCGACAAGCAGGTAATGGAAAAAAATATCGGTATTGCTGACAATGAAGTCGAGTCCGTTGCGACGGAAGACGCAGTCGGGGGCGAACCCGCGGATTTTTGCATACCGTCGATAGAATCGGCGCCTGACGCGGACGTTCCGACGAGCGAAATCGCCGCCGACGAAACGGAAGCTCGCGAATCGGCAACGCCCGAAAGCCGCTTCGCCGATGAGACCGAAAGAGAGGCGACCGAAAGCGGAACGGAATTTCTTTCGTTCGCACCTGCAACCGACGCAGAGTCCGAATCCGCGACGAGCGAAATTACCGATGAACCGGTAACGCCCGGAACCGCGTTGTCTGCGACGAACGAAACCGAAAGTGTTTCGGAAACGGAATATGTCGATTCCGCAGTATTCGGCGAGGACGAAATTCTCGAAGCCGAAATTATCGAGGACGATACGCCCGCGGTTATTCCGGCAGAAATTTCTCTGACACCGAGAAAGCGCAATAAATTCGCATACGGGTGTTACCTTTTCACGAAAAGGACATTTGATATAGTTTCGTCGGGATTGTTTCTGATCGTTTTTTCCTGGTTGTATCTTATTCTCGCCGTTGTCGTTAAATGCAGCGACGGCGGTACGGTTTTTTACAGGCATAAGCGGGTGGGCAAGAAAGGCAAGGATATTTATATCCCGAAATTTCGCAGTATGAAAAAGAACGCGGACAAACTCGAGGATATGCTTACGCCCGAACAGCTTGAGCAATACAAGCGCGAATACAAAATAGACAACGACCCGAGGATAACGAAAGTCGGTAAATTTTTGCGCAAATCAAGCCTTGACGAGCTTCCGAACATATGGGCGATCTTCACGGGCAGAATTTCGGTTATAGGACCGAGACCGCTTATGCGCGAAGAAGTGGAAGAAAAATACGGCGCGTATGCGGATAAGCTTTTGTCCGTCAAGCCGGGCATGATCGGCTGGTGGGCGGCGAACGGGCGCAGCAACTGTACATACGACAGCGGCGAACGTCAGAAAATGGAGTTGTATTACGTAGATCACTGCTCGATCTGGTTGGATATAAAAATCGTTTTCAAAACAATAGCCGGTGTCGTCAGACATAAGGGCGCGAAGTAACAAGGAGTTTACGAATGAAGGGCATTATTCTGGCAGGCGGCTCGGGTACGAGGTTGTATCCGCTGACGAGGGTGACCAGCAAACAGCTGTTGCCGATTTACGACAAACCGATGATCTATTACCCGATGTCCGTCCTTATGAACGCGGGCATACGGGAAATTTTAATTATTTCCACTCCGGAGGACACCCCGCGTTTCGAAAAGCTGTTCCACGACGGAAAAGAACTCGGGCTGAGACTCAGTTACGAGGTACAGGAAGAACCGAACGGGCTGGCGCAGGCGTTCGTCATCGGCGAAGAATTTATCGGTAACGATAACGTCGCGATGGTGCTCGGGGATAATATTTTCGCGGGACACGGACTGAACAAAAGACTTCGCAAAGCCGTAGATACGGCAAGGCGCGGCGAGGGCGCGACGGTATTCGGATATTACGTCGACGATCCGGAACGGTTCGGTATCGTCGAGTTCGACGAAACGGGTAAGGCTACGACGCTTCGCGAAAAGCCGAAAAATCCCAAAAGCAATTATTGCGTGACGGGGCTGTATTTCTATGATAACAAAGTCGTCGAGTATGCAAAGGCACTCAAACCGTCCGAGCGCGGCGAATACGAAATCACGGATCTGAACAAAATCTATCTCGGACAGGGCAGACTTCACGTCGAAATTCTCGGACAGGGATTTACTTGGCTCGATACCGGCACGCACGAAAGTCTTGTCGACGCGACCAACTTCATAAAGACGGTCGAATCGCATCAACACCGTAAAGTTGCCTGTCTCGAAGAGATAGCGTATCTTAACGGGTGGATAACGAAAGAACAAGTACTGAAACTTTGCGAGTCCATGGCGAAAAACCAATACGGACAATACCTCAAAGACGTAATCGACGGCAAATTCCTCGACGGATTGTATTAAGCTCAAGGAGAACCGAATGACAATTATAGTGACCGGCGGCGCCGGATTTATAGGAAGCAATTTCGTATTCCATATGCTGAAAAAATATCCGGATTACCGTATAGTCTGTCTGGATAAGCTGACTTATGCGGGCAATCTTTCGACGCTTGCCCCCGTTATGGACAACCCGAAATTCCGTTTCGTCAGAGCGGACATCTGCGACCGGGCGGCTGTATATAAACTTTTTGAAGAGGAAAAGCCGGACATAGTCGTGAATTTCGCGGCGGAAAGCCATGTCGATCGCTCTATCGAAGACCCCGGGATATTCCTTCAGACCAATATTATAGGTACGGCTACCCTTATGGACGCTTGCCGTAAGTTCGGTATAACGCGGTATCATCAGGTGTCGACAGACGAGGTTTACGGCGATCTGCCGCTCGACCGCCCCGATTTGTTTTTTACCGAACAAACTCCGTTGCACACAAGCAGTCCGTACAGTTCGTCGAAAGCGAGCGCGGACTTACTCGTTCTCGCGTATTACAGGACGTACGGTCTGCCCGTGACGATTTCGCGGTGCTCGAACAATTACGGTCCGTATCATTTCCCCGAAAAACTTATTCCGCTCATGATCGCAAACGCTCTTGCGGATAAGCCGTTGCCCGTTTACGGCAAGGGGGAAAACGTGCGCGACTGGCTGTACGTCGAAGACCATTGCAAGGCTATCGATCTCATCATTCACAAAGGCAGAGCGGGCGAGGTATACAACGTCGGCGGGCATAACGAAATGAAGAATATCGATATCGTCAGAATGATCTGTCGCGCGCTCGGTAAGCCGGAAAGTCTTATTACGTACGTTACGGACAGAAAGGGACACGATATGCGCTATGCGATCGATCCGACGAAGATACATGACGAGCTCGGTTGGCTGCCCGAAACGAAATTCGCGGACGGCATTAAAAAAACGATCGAATGGTATCTTGAAAACAAGTCGTGGTGGGAACCCATAGTTTCGGGCGAATACCGCGATTACTATGAAAAAATGTACGGGAATCGTAAATGAAAGTTTTGGTAACCGGCGTCAGAGGGCAACTCGGTCACGACGTCGTAAACGAATTGAATAAACGCGGACACGAAGCGGTAGGCGTCGATATCGAAGAAATGGATATTACCGACGCCGAAAGCGTAAAACGGACTTTTGCGGAGGTCAATCCGCAGGTCGTCGTCCATTGCGCCGCGTGGACTGCCGTAGACGCGGCCGAAGACCCCGAAAACGTTCCGAAAGTTTACGCGATCAATGCGGGCGGGACGAAAAATATCGCGGACGAGTGTAAAAAGTCGGGCTCGAAAATGATTTATATCTCCACCGATTACGTATTCGACGGGCAGGGGACCGAACCGTGGAAAGCGGACTGCAAGGATTACGGACCGCTCAGCGTGTACGGGAAATCCAAACTCGAGGGAGAACTCGCCGTGTCGGGAACGCTCGAAAAATATTTCATAGTTCGTATTGCATGGGCGTTCGGGCTGAACGGCAAGAATTTTATAAAGACCATGCTGAACGTCGGAAAAACGCATGATTCCGTCCGCGTCGTCTGCGATCAGATCGGGACTCCGACTTATACTTACGATCTGGCAAGGCTTCTCGTCGATATGGCGGAAAGCGATAAGTACGGGTATTATCACGCTACGAACGAGGGCGGCTATATAAGCTGGTATGAGTTTACGAAAGAAATTTTCAGGCAGGCAGGTTATGCCGCCGAAGTCGTGCCCGTAACGACCGCCGAATACGGCATATCCAAAGCGGCTCGGCCGTTTAACAGCAGGCTGGACAAGAGCAAGCTTACAGAGAACGGGTTCAGACCTCTGCCGGAATGGAAAGACGCGTTGAAAAGATATTTGATTGCGTTGGGAGTAACAAATGGGACAGATTAAAGTGGAAAAATGCCCGATAGAAGGGCTTTATATAATCGAACCCGCCGTACACGGCGATAGTCGCGGTTATTTCATGGAAACGTATAACAAACGCGATATGGAAGAATGCGGACTTAATATGAATTTCGTGCAGGATAATCAGAGTATGTCCGTTAAGGGAGTACTCCGCGGCTTGCATTTTCAGAAAGAATATCCGCAGGGGAAACTCGTACGTGTCATCAAGGGACGCGTTTTCGACGTTGCCGTCGATCTGCGAAAAAACAGCGTTACGTTCGGTAAGTGGTACGGAGTCGAGCTCACAGAGGAAAATAAAAAACAATTTTATATTTCCGAAGGTTTTGCGCACGGGTTTCTTGTGCTCAGCGACGTCGCCGAGTTCTGTTATAAGGTGACCGATTTTTATCATCCGGGCGACGAAGGCGGTCTTGCCTGGAACGATCCGGAAATAGGTATCGATTGGGGCGTGATCGGTAAATATAACGGCACTGCATCTGCGGACGGTTATACGATGCCCGGCGGCAGCTCTCTCATACTTTCGGATAAAGACCGCAAGTGGTCGGGAATAAAGGATACGTTTACGTTTTAATGGATATTACGGTTGACATCGTCTGTCCCCTTCATCGTGCAGACAAGTATATTGATTCATTGTTCGAAGGGTTAAGAACGCAGGAAAAAGTTAATTTCGGAACGGTTGTTTTTGCGATTACGGAAGACGGGGATACTTCGGAAGTCAAGAAAAAAATAACCGAAGCGGGATATACGTATTTTACCGTAATGCTCGATGAGTTTTCGCACTCTCTGACGCGATCGTATGCTATGCGAAAGCGTTGCAAAAACGATATAGTGATTATGCTCTCGCAGGACGTTATACTTTTCGACAGTCGGGCGATATTCGAATTGGCGTCGGCAATAAACGAAGAAGTCGTTTATGCTTACGGTCGGCAGATCTGTAAAAAAAAGAATATCGAATATTACGTAAGGAAAAAGAATTACGGAAATGAATCATTTGACGTTTCGGCGGAAGATATTGAAGAATTGCAGTTAAAAGCCTTTTTCGCGTCGGACGCGTTTGCGGCATATTACAGACCGACGTTCATCGAATTGAACGGATACGACGATATTCCTATGATGATGAGCGAAGATATGTATTATGCGAAAAAAATAATCGAAGCCGGATACAAAAAGGCTTACGTCGCAACGGCGGTTGTGGAGCATTCGCATAAATTTACGCTTAGGCAGTTGTATAAGCGGTATTACGCGACGGGCAAATGGTTTGCGGAACACCCCGAATTCGACGGTTATAAAACGACGGATACCGGGATGAAACTTGCATTTTATGTATTGGGTCAGGCATTAAAAGGTTTTAATATTCCCGTAATTTTCAGATGGTTGCCCGATATGACGGCAAGATATTTGGGGATGAGAAAAGGAAAGAAAGAGAACGCGTAATATGAAAAAATGTTTGGTAATGGTCGGAACATATAACGGAGAAAAGTATCTGAGAGAACAGCTGGATAGTATTTTGTCACAGAAGGGAGTCGACGTTTTCGTAAAAGTTTCCGATGACTGCTCCACGGATACGACGCCGGAAATTTTGAGCGAATATAAAAATAAGTATGATAATTTCGAATTTTCCGTCAATGATACAAACAAAAATTTTACATATAATTTTCTTGACTTATTTTTTTCCGTAGAAGACGACGATTATGATTATTATGCGTTTAGCGATCAGGACGACGTCTGGTTGCCCGAAAAGTTATATAAAGCCGTTGAAATTATCGAAAACAAGCAAATGGATAATCCGAACGGGATACTGTATTGCTCGAACTTATATGTAGTGAACGAAAAGCTTGAACGAATAAGAATGCAAGAGGACGAAAGTATCGAGAAATGCAATAAGAATAATTTTATGTTCGAGAATATCGCGACCGGTTGTACGGTGGTTTTCGACAGAACGTTTAAGGTGCATGCACAGAAATATTATCCGCAAGGGATCAGACTTCACGATTATTGGCTTTTTTTGATAGCCGCGTATACGGCAAATTACGTTTACGATAGGAATGCGTATATTTTATACCGACAGCACGGAACGAATCAAATCGGATCAAACAAGAAAAAATGGACGCTCGGAAATATAAAAAAATTTTTCGGGTATAAAGGCGGGCAATCAAAGCTCGCCGAACAGCTTATTGAAGGATACGGTGACGAAATAGATCGGGATTATTATAATGACTTAATCTATTTGCGCGATTATAAAAAAAAGTTCAAGTATAAACGAAAGCTTTGTTTTGGAAAAAAGCATAAAAAGCGCAAACATAATTTCATATTGAAACTCAAGATAATTTTCAATAAATTGTAATTGTAACGAGGCAAGCGTGTATAAACACATATTTCTAAATCCTTTTTATTGGTTTTCATTTGTTTGGTTTATTGTATTGATATTATTTCAATTACAATGGACTACTTTATACAGCGCTTTGGACGGTCAATTATTATTGTTTTTGATTATTGCGATTTGTTCTTCGTTCGTATTCGGCCGATTATATTCGAAAATATTGAAAAGACATAAAATAAATTTTCATAGACCTTCAAAAAAGCTGATAAGATGGATGACGATCATAATAATCGTCGGTTTTATGGCGGAATTTCTGTACGAAGGACACGTTCCCATTATCGACGAGCTTACCGGTTCGGTTTTCACTTATAAAGATTTTATCGGGATACCTACGTTTCATGTTTTTTTGGTTACTTTTGCCGAATTTGCCGTAGTTTACTTTTTCTATTGTTTTATTTATGAAAAGGAAAGAAAACAGCGACGGCAATTTCTTTTGCTCAGCTTGTTTGTCTGTCTTTTTCTGATAACTTTATATAACAGAGCTGTTTTATTGAACGTTATCATCATGTGTACGCTGATGAAATTGTCGGCGTTCAAAAAGCTTAAGATCAGATATTTCGTAATAGTAGTTTTGTTTGGCATTTTTGTTCTTTGGGGATTCGGCGTGTTCGGCAATATCCGAAGCGGAGCGCATTGGGACGACAGTTCTTATATAATCGGCGTTGCGCATATTGATATTAGTAAATTCCCGGCTTTTATACCGAAGGAATTCAGTTGGGCGTACGTTTATATAGTATCGCCTTTGGGGAATCTTAACGATCAGGTTCTGAATGTCGCTCCGACATATAATCTCGAAGGTTTTTTATATTTTATCTTTCCCGATGCCGTTTCGAAAAGGATTTTTCCGTCGGTTGACACTTCCTTCGCTCTCGCACAGCCCTTGCTTACGGTATGTACCGGTTTTGCCGGCGTTTATAAATACGGCGGCTTCGGCGGAATGTTTTTTCTTTTGATTTGTTTGGCGGCATTGGTGTTTTTTGTCGGAAAACTTACCGAGAAAAGAAGCGAATTATTTATTGTTTCGAATTCGATTTTATGTTGCATATTGCTTTTGATGTTTTTCGATAATATGTTTATTTTATCGGGATATACTTTTGCATTGGTTTATTCGTGCGTTCCCGTATTTTTCAAGAGAGCCGCGAGTTATAAGCCGGGCGGCGGAAGAAATAATTTTTGCGCAAAAAAGCTTTTATTGTAGATTAATATTACGAAATATCGATTGTGAAATAAATTTATGAATGTTTCGATTGAGTATACAAACCGCGGGGAGATTAGAGAAAAAACGGAAAAAGAAGATTATAATAGGTCATGGCAAAGTCACTTGCGAAAAACAGTATATTTTATTTGATTTATAACGTGCTGAACGTATTGTTTCCGTTTATAACGGGAATATATGTCGCAAGGGTATTGTTACCCGACGTTATCGGTCAAGTTGCATATGCGCAGAATATAGCTTCGTATTTTGTAATATTCGCATTTCTCGGAATTCCGACTTACGGTTTGCGAGAAATAGCGAAGGTTCGCAACAGTTACGGAAAACTCAGTAAAATTTATTCCGAATTGTGCATAATCAATTTTATTTCCACGATATTTTTCTTATCCGCATATATCGTTCTTATTTTTTCCGTCCCTTCTTTTCGCGAAAACTATCCGTTATATCTCATTACGGGCGGAGCGATAGCGTTGAATGCGTTAAATAATTCCTGGCTATATGAGGGACTCGAAGAATTTTCTTTTATATCGATCAGGAATATTGTTTTCAAACTGTTGTCGTTTGTATTGTTGGTAATATTCGTTCGAGGGACGGAAGACTATTTGATATATGCCGCCGTTACGGTTATCGGTACGGCGGGAAATTATATTCTGAACGTTCTGCATGCAAAAAAATTCGTAAAGTTCACCATGCACGGATTAAGCTTCAGGCAACATATGAAGCCGATATTTATGCTTGTTGCCGTTAATCTCGCGATAGAAATATATACGCTGGTAGACACAACGATGCTTGGAATATTCTGTCAGGATTCGAATGTTGCGTTTTATTCTTATGGGAGTAAAATCAACAGAATATTGCTTCAGATCGTAAATACGTTTACTATGGTTATCGTCCCGAGAATTTCTTATTGTTATAAAGAAAACAATTTCGAAGAATTCAACAGGCTTTTGACGAAAACGCTCAAAATAATCGTGCTCGTTGCCGTTCCGATGATTATAGGCATTCAGTTTGTTGCGGATTTTGCGGTATGTGCGATTTACGGAGACGTATATATAAATTCAGCATACGTTTTACGCATACTTTCGGGTGTTTTGTTGATATCGCCTATCGGTTATCTTCTCGGGTCAAGGGTTTGTCTTGTGGCGGATCGGGAAAAGTGCATGATAATAAGCGTCGGCGCAGGCGCTGTCGCGAGATCGGAAGAGCGTCGTGTAGGGAAAGAGTGTGCTTGTCAGTGTAG